>NZ_JARWGH010000057.1:0-18953 GCF_036528765.1 Rhizobium sp. BR 362
CCGCAAGGTCCAGTACGAGTACGACCGCGCCGTTTACAAGCAGCGCAACGTCATCGAGCGCATGTTCTGCCGTCTCAAGGATTGGCGTCGCCTCTCCACCCGCTTCGATCGCAACATCAAAAACTTCATGGGTGCCGTCGCTCTCGCCGCAGCCGTCATCTGGTGGCTGTAGTGAGTCCGGACCCTAACAGCAATCAGAAAGTGATCGATCGATGGCAGCGAACCGCGCCCCCGAAAACCCCTATCTTGCCGCGCGCCAGGAATGGAATGAGCGATACGGTTCCTATGTGCAGTCCGCCGCCGCTTGGCGCATCGTCGGCATCCTCGGTTTGACCATGGCCGTGATTGGATTCGCATATGCGATGTATCTCAGCACCCAGGTCAAGCTGGTTCCCTATATCGTCGAGGTCGACAAACTCGGGACCGCGGTGACGTCTGGTTACCCGCAACAGATTGAATATGCCGATGTTCGGGTAGTACGCGCGACGCTCGGAAACTTCGTAACCAGCTTCCGTTCGATCACGCCGGATGCAGTGGTGCAGAAGCAGTATATCGATCGAACCTACGCACTCCTTCGAACATCGGATCCCTCGACCGAGAAGATCAACGCCTGGTTCCGCGGTAACTCGCCGTTCGAAAAGGCGAAGTCTTCGACCGTTGCGATCGAGGTCAACAATATCGTGGCGCTCTCGAACCAGACCTATCAGATCGACTGGACCGAATACGAACGCGACCGCAAGGGCAAGGAAATAGGCACGCGCCGGTTTCGCGGCATCGCAACGGTGACGCTTACCGCACCGCAGGATGAGGCGACCATCCGCCTCAATCCGATCGGCCTCTATGTCCGGGATTTCGACTGGACAGCACAGCTTTAAGGCAGGGGATTCACTCAATGCACAGAACAGGATTGATCGCGGCCGGCTGCCTGGCCGGACTCGTCTTCGTGAGCGGTGCGCAAGCACAGAGCATGTCGAACAATGAGGTGAAGGGGACGAACATTTCCAGGAAATGGCGTGGCACATCGGGACTGGTGACAACCGGCCCCGATGGCAAGGTCATTTTCCTATTCGGGGAGACGCAGCCATCGGTCGTCTGCTCACCGCTGCAAGTCTGCGATATCGAACTCCAGGGCGGCGAGATCGTCCGGGACGTTTTGGTTGGAGACACGGTGCGTTGGAAAGTCGAGCCCGCGACCTCCGGCGCCACCGGCGGCCAGGCGATCCATCTGATCGTCAAGCCGTCGGAGGCGGGTCTCGTCACGTCAATGGTCGTCACGACCTCGCGGCGCACCTATCACATCCAACTGAAATCGCATCCGAGCCAGTACATGGCCCGCGTCGGCTTCGAATATCCGGAGGATGTCTCGACCAAGCTTGCCGATATCAACTCACGGCTGGAGACCGGCGGCATTCCTGGAACCGCGCCCGACAAGCTGAACTTTTCTTACTCCATCAGTGGCAGCGCGCCCTGGAAACCGAAGCGCGTCTATTCGGACGGCGCCAAGACCTACATCCAGTTCTCGAAATCGGTCTCGAGCCAGGATGCGCCGGTTCTTTTCGTCGTCAGCGGTGGCCAGAATCGCATCGTAAACTATCGAATGAAGAACGACTTGATGATCGTCGACTACGCGGTCGACAAAGCAATCCTCGTCTCCGGTGTCGGCTGGCGCCAGCAGAAGATCACCATCCGGCGGGGAGGCTGACCAATGCGAAACCTTGTTGTTGCGATCACGATCGCTTTTGTACTTACGGGCTGCCAAACGGCTGAGGACGGGCTGACCACCGGTTCGACGCCGACCACCCTCACAGGTTCGGCGGCAAGTGCAATTGCCGGCGACATGGCAAGCCGGCTTGCCGAGCAGGTCGGTCCCGCGGGCACGACGACCATCAAGATGGAGAAGGACTCATCAGACTTTGCAACAGCGCTCGAGGCTGCGCTGAAGGGTTGGGGCTATACGGTCGTAACCGATGGCAAGGTTGGCAAGGACGTCAAACCCGTCGAACTCGCCTATTCGCTCGACGACGTCGACGGCCAGGTTCTTGCAAGACTGTCGACGCCCTCGATCGCCCTTGGCCGCGCCTACACCGCAACGACCGGGGGTGCCGTGCCGGCAAGCCCCCTCTCGATCATGCAGCGCAATTGAGAGGAGGCGAGCATGGTCCAATCTCTGCAGCTGGGCACCTCCAGCCAGGCCGACGATCAGAAGGGTATGCGCCGTCTGAACCGTCTGCCAATCATCGTCGCCATCATCATCGTTGCGCTATTTGTCGGCGTCGTCGTCATCGGGCTGTCATGGCGCGGTCTCCCCTTCAATCGGAACAACGATCTCGACAGCGCCTCGAATGCTCCCGCAACCAACTTCGGCGACCAGCTCAAGCGTGGTGTCACCGACGGCATCATCGGCGATCCGGAACAACGCGAAGTGTTCCAGCCGACGCCCGCCGTCGAACAGAAAGTCGCGAAGGAAACCGCCGTTGTTGATCGCACACCCACCCAGCGAGAGGAGCGGCGCCCTAGACTTGAATCGGAAGCGGAATGGAAGGCACGCCTGAAACGGGAGCAGGACGAACAGTATATCCGTGAAGCGCAACGGCAGCGCATGGCCCGGCTCCAGGCGCGGGCGACAGCGTTGGACTCGCCGTTGAAGGTGGATATTTCCGACATCGACAAGGCAGCCAACGCCTCCAGAGAGACCGACCGGCGGGCGACGACTGCCAATAGCGCCTCGGACCTATACGCCGCTGCCATGAAGTCCGGTCTGATGGGGCAGAATGTCGATCCCAACGCTCAGACATCAAAGGAAGATTTCTTCAACCAGGACATCAAGGACCTTGGCTATTTGCCGAACCGGGTGGTGCCGCAAATGTCAGCCTATGAGCTCAAGCGCGGCTCCGTCATTCCCGCCACCCTGATCACCGGCCTGAACTCCGACCTTCCCGGACGGATCACCGCGCAGGTCAGTCAGAACGTCTATGACAGCGCCACCGGTTACCGGCTGCTGATCCCGCAGGGGGCAAAACTGTTCGGCCGTTACGATTCCAAGGTCTCGTTCGGCCAGGAACGCGTCCTTGTCGTGTGGACCGATCTCATTTTCCCGAATGGCTCAACCCTGCAGATCGGCGGCATGGCCGGTACGGATGCCGAAGGCTATGGCGGCTTCAAGGACAAGGTCGATCGGCATCTCTGGCGCACGTGGAGTTCTGCTGCGCTGATCGCACTGATCGGAACCGGGATCGACATGTCGATGCCGCAAAGCTCGACGCTTGCAACGCAGGAGACTGCATCGGACGCGGCCCGCCGCAACTTTGCGGAATCGTTCGGCAGGGTCGCCGAGCAGACCATTTCAAAGAACCTGAATGTGCAGCCGACCATCCAGATCCGCCCCGGCTACAAGTTCAACGTGCTCGTGGACCAGGATATTATATTTCCGTCGACCTACAGCAGAAACTGACGAACATCGTCCGACGCCATTTCAGCCGCTGGCATGCCGCGCATGCCGGTGCAACATTGCAATTCCGCAATAACTTTCCTGTCTTTGTCATCTTTTTAGTTCAAGGGGACTTGAAACTTGTCTTTTCACAGGTAGTGCTAGGCGTACACGGCTAGAGGGACTGCTCCGCGCTGCTCTGGCACCGTGGGTTGCGTCGAGATGCCTGTGGCTGATTGTGGCTATGGCTTGGCCGCTGGGCGGCGAGGCCTGTTCGAGTGTCTCGATGTGCCAGATCATGACCGACCTACAGGTCGATAAGACAGGAGAAACGCTGGTGGATGGAGAATTTCGCTCGCTCGTCGACATGTTGGAAGCTGCGCAGGACGAGCTTACGATCAAAGGTGCCATGAAGCGCTTCGCAGAGGCCTGCGGCTACGAGCGGTTTGCCTATCTTCAAAAGGAAGGCGCCCAGATCAAGACCTTCAACACCTACCCAAAGCCATGGGAACGCACCTATCTCTCGGCCGATTACTCCAATATCGATCCCGTGGTGACGCAGGCAAAACGAAAAGGCGATATCTTCTTCTGGACGGCGGACGATTGGAGACCGCGCGGCTCATCTGAGCTCAGAAAGTTTCGCAATGAATCGATCGAGCACGGAATCCGTTGTGGCATGACCATTCCCGTGGAAGGCAGCTACGGAACATCGATGATGCTGACCTTCGCATCCTCCGAAAGGAATGTGGAACTGCCGGTCGCTTTTGACCCGAAAAAGGCTGTGCAATTGGTGATGATGATCCATTATCGCTTGAAGATGATCGGCGGCAAGACCACGCTCAATCCAAAGCAGGCGCTGTCGCCGCGTGAAATGGACTGCTTGATCTGGGCGGCAAAAGGAAAGAGTACGCTTACAACCGCCAATTTGGTCGGCATCGCTTTCCGGACTGTGCAGCACCATCTCGATAAGGCGCGTGGCAAGCTCGGCGCCGAGTCGGTTCCGCATCTTGTGGCGATCGCCAAGGATCGGGGTTTGCTGCCTCCCAGCTAGCTGACATCGTCATCGACCGGTACTTCCGGCACGAAGCCGAGTGCGTCGAGCATATCCGAAAGCTCATCCTGCTGAGCTGCGGCCCTTTTCTGGCGCGCAAAATGCTCCTCCTGAAGGGTCTCCAGAACCGAACTGGCGATCGTAGGATCCTCGCTTGCGCGTATCCACTCCTCGTAGACCGCCTGATCGGCGGCGAGCAGACGGCGATGTTCGCGAATGGCGGCCACTGTCAGCGTCTCCAATTCCGCCTTGTCCATCAAATTGTATCGAGATTTCTTCTGGTCTCCTCCGGCTTGCGAGGAACCCGCATCTTGCATTTCTTTTCCTTCCCAGATCGATGGATTGGCACGACTGCGCCGTATTCGCGCGCGCCTCTTGGCTCCTATGTCAGACGATCCTCTTGGAAGAGTAAACATCCGACCACCGGCAATATCACAGGCTTTGTCGAATCGGAACTATAGTTCCTAGAACAATAATTCCGATTCTGGTTCCGCTGATGTCATGGATCTCAACGAGGTCATGGCTAGGAATTTGCGTCGTATCCGCCATGGCCAGAAACTGACGCAGGAAGAATTGGCCCATCGCACAGGCCTAAGCGCGCGCCATATCGGTGCCATTGAGCGCGCCGAGATGTCTGCAACGATCACGGTCCTTGGCCAGATCTCCCAAGCGCTGGCTGTCGATCCAAGAGAATTCCTGACGGAGACAAATACGGGCTGACAATTCGAACGCCAACGTCAGATTCGGGATCGCCAACCCGTCGTGAAGTTCAGGGCCGACATCATTTCGAAACTGTTGCACCACCTGACACCGAGATCCTTGCAGACGTCGGGGATGCGGCGATTTGCGCGCTTTGCGCTTGGCTTCGAAGCCTCGACCGTCACCACGATTCGATCGTCGGACAGCGCCATCGCATAGGCGATCAAAAACGGATCTCGCCCGATCTCGATGACCTCAGCGTCGTTCAGATCGGTAGCGTATTTCTCGATAACAGCCTGCACCAAGGCCGGGTCGACATCTTCATCCAGCCGCAGAACACCGTAGTTGTCAGCTTCGCTCAGCCAGCGACCGATTTCCGAGCCCTCGGTGATTTCTTCGAGGATCTCCACGGGAACTTTGATCTCGCCGGCCTCGCCCATATGGACCAACCAATCCCAGAATTCCGGAAACCGGCCGATCGGGTAGTACAGATTATGGGCGGTGATCAGAACGTTTGCGTCGAGGAGATGCACGGCTTCTCCTTAAGCCGCGCTATCGGTAAGGGAATAGACGTTGCTGGCTTTGACACCGAGGATCGCGGCGGCCTTTGAAGGCGACAAGGCACCCTCCGCCAGCATTCGCCTGGAGAGTTCGACGAGCCGATTGCCGAGCTTATGGCGTTTGACCGTATAGTAACTTGGACCTCCCTCGTTTTCCCTCGCACGATCGCGTTGCGCGGCTCGGTTCCTCAGCCACTGCTGGCGGAATAGCGTGGTTACCGCTGACCATGTTTCCTGGTCGATGATGCCTTCGCGATAGAGCTTGTAGGCCACCATGGAGTGGCTGACCTGCCGAGCATCCGCGATTGCGGAAACCCGCGCTATTACCTGTTCCTGCGACGCCCCAACGAGCGAAGGCTCCTGGGCGATCTCTGCCGAGGGCAGCAGGATGCGCCCGGCAACATCATTGCAGAACGTCTCGATCGCGCTTGCCGGCCGTCCCCCGCTGACACCGGTCCGACCGAGCCAGATATGCGCAAGCTCGTGCAGAAGCGTGAATGACCACGCCTGCTCGCTGTCCTGATCGTTGATCACGACGAAAGGCGCGACAGGATCGGCGAACGCGAAGCCCCTGAAGAGTTCGACATTCAGGGTGCTGTGATGACTGCCAAGGTTGCCGATAAGAAGCACGAAAATGCCGGCCGCCTCGGCCCGCTCGCGAAGATAGGCGAAACCCTTGGGCGTTCCGCGGCCGCTTCCATGCCGGTACGTCTTCAGTTCGAACACAAGGCGCGTCCGAATGGCGCTCGCCAATGCCTCGGCGCCCTGGCTTTGATCAAACGACCCGACGAAATCAAGCGGGGTTGCCTCGTCCTCGGTTTCGAGCACGGCCCTGACCATTTCCTGACGCGCGCGGACTTCACGCAGCAGTGTGTCGACCAACGCCGCATCGCGCTTTGCGAACTCAGCCGGCAGGGTTCGAAAATCTTCGCCGCGCGCGGCCACCGCCGGTGGCTCTGCCAAATAGAACGTCAATAGGGGCCGGCGATATTGCGCCGCCATTTTCAAGAGCATCGGCCGTGTCGGCTCGCTGTCCCCGGTTTCGAGCATGGCCAGGCGATCGCTGCCCGCTAGTCCGCGAGCCTCGCCAAGACCGACTTTTTCAGCGGCATCCTCGAGAGTGAGCCCCGCGGTTTCGCGAGCCCAACGCAGGATCGATGGATTGACCTTGGGCACCGTTTTCCTCTGTTCGAAGCAGGCGATACGCCCTTTGATATGATCATGCAATCGTTAGGAAAGATATAGGAAGGGCAGAGCCGGTGGGCGAGCATGAAGCATTTTTCCCGGTCGCCGGCTCGCCTTCGATAGATCCGCAACGCCAGGCATCGATCGCGCCGATCATCCCGGACGAAGCTGTGCAGCTACTTTTGCCCACCGATACGCGAAAGATCGATCCGCATCCCCGCTGCGCCAACTTCCCTCTCATCTTGAGGTTCGGCGTCGGTCGGCAGGGAAGCGTCGTGTGGTGCGTCATCAGTTCCACCGCTGTCGATCGGCTCACGCTGATTGACGACTGAGCCCCCTGGATCGGGCGCCTGGAAAACGCTCACGCCCTCGAATTCCCCGGTCTTCCAGGCATAGACAGCGTCCTCGAATATTTGCGGGAAAACCTCATCGCTTTTCGGATTGCCATACCATTTGGCGACGATGCGCAAGACTTTCGCGAACATCGCCGTCCCCTTGCGAAGGTTTTCGCAACTGTCGAGCAGGTCGGGCTTCAGATCGGCGACATCCTTGATCCCAACGCCGGCGGGAAACTGGGTCAGGCCGACGCGAACCACCGCCTGACCGACATACTGCCGGACGATCGCCATCGCCTCGTCCGATGTTTTCGCCTTCGGAACGAGGATCAAGCGGCCACCGGATTTGACGGTGACGGCCAATAGATCGTTGGAGCCTGCAGCTGCCACGAACTGTTCGACGATCGCGGCTTTCAATGAAGGGTCAGCGCATTTTTGGATGAGGGCCGCGTCGAGCATGACGTCTCCTTGGGCAATCAGGTGTTGAAGGAAAAGACAATTGGCTTGGCAAAGAGGCGCGCCCAGGCTTGGGCGCTCGCGCGCTGAATGGCGACGATGGATGTCCCTTGCGTCCACCAGCCATTGCCGGCAGCGACAATGAGGTCGGGATCCTCGAGCATGGAGTGCAGGACCGGCCAGACGATCAGTTGCTCGTAGCAGATCAGTGGCGCTATCCGATGGCCAGCGGCAGTCGCGACAGGATTTTCGAAGACATGTGCCCGCGCACCGCCGCTCTGAGAGAGCAACGCGCGCCACGGCTGCCACATCGAACCCGGCACCGGCATGCGTTCGCGATAGAGGGTCCGCGCGCCCTTGGTGGAGATAGCGACCAGAACATTATCGTATCCGCCCGCATCGATGACGGCCGCGCCGGCGATGACGGTGACGTCAGTTCCCCGCAGAGCTTGCACCCAGAACCGTTCGACGGTGAGCGTCCAGAAGCCCAGCGAGCTTTCAGGAAGAACAATCGTGCGTGCGCCCCCCGATGCCCGATCCTTCACCGTGGCAATCAGATCACGATGACGCTCGATGCTGGAGTCACGGCCGAGCAATGCGCCCATTTCAAGGTCGACCCCCTGCCACGATTCAGCTAGTTTCGGTTCGTCCCAGGTTGCGGCGGACCCGATCCAAAAGCCTGCCACGACAATCGCGACAGCTGGCCACATGCGGGTTACGAGGCCCACGAGGCCGGCTGTCGCGGCAACCAGTCCCCACCATCCCCATCCCGGAAAGAGCACGCCCGCCGCGGTGATCGGATGCGCCCATCCGGTTATGCCGAATGGCGGAATGGCCATCAGAGCCGCCGCCAGGAGATAGTGGCACGGACGAACACCCGTCCTCTTTGTCCAGAGGACGGTGTGCACGATGATGAAGCCGACGGAAGCACAGAGCCAAAGCAGTAGTCCCGGCCAGAGGTCCGAGGAATAGAAGGTGGCAACGCCCTGTGGCAATCCATGGGATGCGGCGAGGAAGTAGCCAGCCGAGATCATTGCTGCCGTCAGCCTCGTTCGTGCATGCGCCCAGAGAACCGGAAACGCGAACGCGGCCGGAAGAAGCAGGACGTGGCCACTCCATCCCACCACTCCGGCGATGACTGAAACGGCAATCAATGCGCCTGGCTGGAGGTGCTCACGGCGCACAGGTGAGCACCGGTTGCGCCAGGCCGAGGATTCCTGAGGCGGGCAGAGGGCCGAAATAGCGGGAGTCATAGGAGCTCCGGAACGTTGAGTGGAGAAAGACGCTTTCGTCAGGCACGACCCCGCCGGGATAGGACGTCATTGGCCGGCCGTTGCCGTCCCGTTCAGCCAATTCGGAAAAAGCGATCCGGCGTCCATCGATCGTCACGTCGGCGTCGATTTCGACATGCTGCCCGGCAACGGCGACGACCGTCTTGATGAGCGGCGCAACGCCGCCCGGGCAGGTGCCGGCGCGGAGATAGCCACGCTCCCTTGCCTCCCGCATAGCTGTCGTTTGCGGGGGGCAAATGAAGATGAGGTCGCCAGGAGACACAGGGCGATCGAGCGCCACGATGCGCCAGAGGCCGAGGGGTTCGCTCGGTGTCAGGTTGATGCGCAAACCGCCGACGATTGCCGTAGCAACACCGCCCCCAACGATGGATGCCGCCAGGGCCAGGAGCAGGACAGCATGGGTCCTTTGACCGCGTCGCGTCCCAAACGCAAATACGAGTGTCTTCATTTGAGCGAGAGCCCCTGGCTCTTCGTCTGGCGCAGCGTCTCCGCCTGCTTCAGCGCCTCGGTCGTGCGCTCATGCGCGGCGAGCTGCTGCACCGTCCGCATCGAATTCCACGCCGCTCGCACCTCCGCTTTCTGTCCGGCTGTCATTCCCGGAGTGACGGCATTGAACGTCTGCCCGTTGGGGTCCTTCGCAGCGAGTGACAGGAAAGTTCGCTCGCCGAAACGCTCCGAGACAGCCTTTGCGAAACCCTCCAGTTCCGCCTTCACCATTTTGTCGGCGAGCGCATATTCGAGGCCGGCGGGCAGGTCGTTCCGGTCGATCGCATCGCGAACGCGTTCCAACGTTTGTTTTGCGTTTGGCGACAGCGCGGGAATATCGATCGAGACCTTCAGACGGACAGCGCGTTCTTCGACCTCGAATTTGCGTTCCGCCTCCGCCCGCTGACGCAGGTAGCGCTCAAGGTTGCGGGCCAGGGCCGGCGCATTCGTTTGAGCCTTTTCTCGCTCCTGCTTGTCGGCGTGGCTGGCGAGAATCCCGTTCTTGCCCTTCAGCGCGCCGAAGCTTTCGGGCTGCGATCCGATCTTGGCTATCGTGGATTTCGCAACGGTCTCGTCCTTCAGCATCGCGTCGACATTGACGGCCTTGAACGCGCTTTCCGGCTGGGCGTAGACGAGGTGGAAGCGGGTCGAGACCTCCTCCCATTGCTTCTTCAATCCCGGATCGGCTGCGACCTTGTCCTCTATCGCCTGGTCGAACGATCTGGCGAAGCTTGTGATGCCCGAGACCATCGGCTTTGCCTCCTTGGTGCTGTTTTGGGTTGGGGACTGCGCGGCGCCGCGGACGAGTCCGAGCTTGCCGGCGACGGCGGCAAGGCGGAGACCGAGATTGGCAAGTTTTTGCTTCTGACTGACGACCCATTCCAGCCGGTCGCGAACCAGGGTGCGGGCGACATTGACGAAATTGAGACCGCGGGCTTCGGCAAACTGAAGCGCTTGGCGGTAGAAGGCGCTCTTCTCGTAATCGAGCGTCGTTTCCTTCGCATTCCTTCGCGACAGGATTGGGATCAGCCCGCCGTTCCTCGCGAAGGATCTGCGGCCGTAGTAGACGGCCAAATCCTCGCGATGACGGGTCATGGCGACATAGGTGAGATGGCGGTCGAGCGAAAGGGAAGCGAGCACCTTGACCTGGTCGACCGTCGCACCCTGGCTCTTGTGGATCGTCGTGGCATAGCCGTGGTCGAGGTTGTTGTAGAAGCGATCTTCGACCAGCACGTGGCGGGCATTCTCCCCATCACCGATCAGCGCGGTGATGCGCCCCGGTCCTACTTCCACGACCTTGGCCAGCATGCCGTTCTTTACGCCGAGCGATCCCTCGTTCTTCAGGAACACGATCTGGTCGCCGACGGCGAAGTTGCGTTCGCCATCAGCGGTCTTGAACATGTTTCCCTGATCGAGAACCCCACGTTCGATGAGTTTGATCCGCGCCATCTGGTTGAGCATGCGGACGTCACGGCGCAGATGAGCGAGGATCAGCGACGTCTTCGCCGGATCGTAGTCGTGGTCCCACGCAGCGATGAGGTTGTCGACAGCGTCGGCTTTGAGATCCGCTCCGATGACCCTGCCATTGGCGCGATAGGCGTCGACCGCCTTGCCGACCTTACCGCGTGCTAGATCAAGCGAAGCGTCACGCATCCATTGCTGGCGCTGGCGGTAGATGGTTTCGAGTTCGGCATAGCCGATGCGATCGGCAATGGCGCGAAAGGCGGCACCTGCCTCGATCGGTTGAAGCTGCTCGGGATCGCCGACGAGAACGAGCTTGGCGCCAGTCTTCGTCACCGCTTCGACGAACAGCGCCATCTGCCGAGATGACACCATGCCGGCCTCGTCGAGAACGAAAACCGTCTTGCTATCGAGCTGATCCCGCCCTTGGTTCCAGCGCAGCTCCCATGACGCAAGCGTGCGCGAGATGATGCCCGCTTCCTTCTCCAGGCCCTCGGCCGCCTTGCCGGCAAGTGCGCCGCCGACGACGTGATAGCCGGCCGCTTCCCATGCCTCGCGTGCCGCCTTCATCATCGTCGTCTTGCCGGCGCCGGCACGGCCGATCACGGCGGCGATCCGCTCAGGTCCCGCCACATGTTCGATCGCCGTTTTCTGCTCATCCGAAAGACGCTCATGGCGCTCGAATGTCGCCGCCAGCACTGCCTCGCGAACGCCATGCGACGATCGCTGAGACAGCCAGACGGCGCGATTGGCCATCTCGGCTTCGAGCCGGATCATGTCGCGCGTCGTGTATTTGGCCGGCACTCGGATGCCGCTGGCAAGGTCGATCCGCTCGCGCTCGATGCGGAAGGTTTCGGGGCAGAGCAAGATCCTCACCATCAGGCTTTGGAACAGCACCGCGTCGTCGACGTAACGGTGCAGGATTTTAGCCACGTCCCGTTCGTCAAAGACGCTCTTCTCCCGCATGATCAGGGCAAGCACGAGCTCAGGATTCCTGTCGATCCGCCTGACATTTTCGCTCCGCCTCGCCTCCTGCAGTTCGAGACGCTCGAGCTCGACCGGCTCGGACGCACCATCGGATTTTCGTTCGATCGCCTTCGTGCCGACGCCGAGATGGATGGTCGGTTCCAGGTCAATTCCCTGCTTCTCGAAGGAGCGGCCATCGACGCGGATGTCGAGACCCGCAAGGGCCAGGTGCCGGTTCTGGCAGGCAAACCATCCGTCCCGAAACAGGTTGAAATCGTCGATGCTTCCGGCCCAGAGCTCATAGACGATCTTGCCGGCATCGTTGCGGATCGAATTGCCGTCTGGCCCCGTTACCGGGACCTTCTTAGCGCCAAACCCATCCGCAGTCAGTGGCCGCAACGTCGTCATGAGATGGACATGCGGATTGCCCGGTGCGTCGTGATAGACCCAGTCCGCGACCATGCCCTTCGCCGTGATGTGCTGCTCGACGAAATCCCGCACCAGCGCAATGTTCTGCTCGGGCGTCAACTCGATCGGCAAGGCGATCGTCACATCCTTGGCGAGCTGGGCGTCGGAGCGTTTCTCGAAATCTTCGACCTTGTTCCAGAACGCTTCCGAGGCGCCGCCCACCGATCGATCCGCAATCATCGCGCGCAGCCATTCCGGCGCATCGGCGGGGATGACGAACTCTTCGTGGAGCAAACCCTGCTTGCGGGTGTAGTCGATCGTCCGCGCCTCGCGCTCATACTCCATCTTGGAGCAGTGCCGGTAGGCCGCCGACAGCACCGCGCTGCGGCCGGAGCCGCGGGCGACGACGCTGACGGAGAAATGGGGGACGGCCACGGCGGAGTTCTTTCCCGGTTGCGAACAATATCAACGGGTTCGTCGGGAGCGGCAGGCCCCGCCAGGGCCTAAAAGCAGGGCGTCGCGGCAGCGACGTATAATTGCGCCCTTCGGATCCGCTCCTTCGGAACGGCCGGGATCATTCACCAAAGCATCGCCGCTGGCGATTGCATGATCCGCCTAGTGCGTTCCGCGCGTCGATCGGGAAGACKGGCCTCGCAAGACAAAGCTTTCTCACCCAGGAGTCATCAGCACATGAAGAAGCCATCCTCGAAAATCCGCGACGAAATCGCCAAGCTCCAAGAGCAACTCAAGGCGGCCGAGACCCGGGAGGCTGAGCGCATCGGCCGGATCGCGCTCAAGGCAGGTCTCGGCGAAATCGAAGTCGATGAGACAACGCTGCAGGCAGCCTTCGAGGACCTGGCGAAGCGGTTTCGCGGAGGAAAGGTCGCTGCAACCGGAGGGAAGAAGGTGGGTAGCGCCGGCGAAAGCAGCGCATCGTCCACGCAGGACGCGGCTGGCGCGACTGCGGGCGGGACTGCTGAGGCTTGAGCGGATGGCGCGCACGGCGACTTCCGACGCCCGCAAGAAGGACACGCGGGAAAAGATCGAGCTTGGCGGCCTCATCGTCAAGGCCGGGTTTCGCTACGAGAAGCGGGCGCTGCTGCTCGGGCTTCTCATCGATGCCGCCGGCCGGCTGAAGGGAGATCAGCAGGAGCGCCTTCGGCTCACCGCGATTGGTGCTGCGGCGTTCGGAGAGAGCGATGAATAGAATCGTTCTATACGTCGCACCCTGCGCATTGATGATGCTGACGGCAGTCGGCATGGCGGGGGTCGAACACTGGCTTTCCGCCTTCGGCAAGAGCGATGCCGCAAAACAGATGCTCGGCCGGGCGGGCATCGCTCTGCCCTATGTCGTCGCCTCCCTCGTCGGCATCGTCTTCCTGTTTGCGGTGGCCGGCTCAGCCAGGATTAGGTCAGCCGGTTGGGGCGTTTTCACGGGCGCGATCGCCACGCTCGTCGTCGCGATCCTGCGTGAGACGATACGGCTCTCCGCGTTCCGGGGCGAGGTGCCGGCCGGCAAGTCGATCCTGAACTATCTCGATCCCGCAACGACGATCGGCGCGGCCGCCGTGCTGATGTCMGTGTTGTTCGGCATGCGGGTGGCGATCGCCGGCAACGCCGCTTTCGCCAGGTCCGAGCCGAAACGCATTTACGGCAAGCGGGCTCTGCACGGCGAGGCCGACTGGATGAAGCTGTCGCAAGCCGAAAAGCTGTTTGACGCGGATGGCGGCATGGTCATCGGCGAGCGCTACCGGGTCGATAGGGACAGCGTCGCGGCATACGCGTTTCGCGCCGACAGCGCCGAGACGTGGGGAGCAGGCGGGACCTCACCACTGCTCTGCTTCGACGGCTCGTTCGGCTCGTCGCACGGCATCGTCTTCGCCGGCTCCGGCGGCTTCAAGACGACATCGGTCACGATCCCGACGGCGCTCAAATGGGGCGGGGCGCTCGTCGTCCTCGACCCGTCGAATGAGGTCGCTCCGATGGTGTCGAAGCACCGTGGCGACGCCGACCGAGATGTCTTTGTCCTCGATCCGAAGCGCTCGGAGATCGGCTTCAACGCGCTCGACTGGATCGGCCGGTTCGGCGGAACGAAAGAGGAGGATATCGCCTCGGTCGCCTCCTGGATCATGAGCGATAGCGGCGGCGCGCGCGGCGTTCGTGATGATTTCTTCCGCGCCTCGGCCTTGCAGCTGCTGACAGCGCTGATTGCCGATGTTTGCCTCTCCGGCCACACGCCGGAGAACGACCAGACGCTTCGGCAGGTGCGCAAGAACCTCTCCGAGCCGGAGCCGAAACTGCGGGAGCGGCTGCAGTCGATCTACGACAACTCAGACTCGGACTTCGTGAAGGAAAATGTCGCGGCTTTCGTCAACATGACGCCCGAGACCTTTTCCGGCGTCTACGCCAACGCGGTCAAGGAAACACATTGGTTGTCCTATCCGAACTACGCCGCCCTGGTCTCGGGTACGAGCTTTACGACGCAAGATCTTGGAGAGGGAAAGACCGACATCTTCATCAATGTCGATCTCAAGACGCTGGAAACGCATTCGGGCCTGGCGCGCGTCATCATCGGCTCGTTCCTGAACGCGATTTATAACCGCAATGGGCAAATGGAGGGCAGGACTCTCTTTCTCCTCGATGAGGTCGCGCGCCTCGGCTACATGCGCATCCTTGAGACAGCCCGCGACGCCGGTCGGAAATACGGCATCACGCTCCTCATGATCTACCAGTCGATCGGCCAGATGCGCGAGACCTATGGCGGTCGCGACGCGGCAAGCAAATGGTTCGAAAGCGCGAGCTGGATTTCCTTTGCCGCCATCAACGATCCCGAAACCGCCGATTACATCTCGCGCCGTTGCGGCATGACGACGGTCGAGATCGACCAGGTCAGCCGCAGTTCTCAGGCGAGGGGATCGTCTCGCACACGATCGAAGCAACTGGCCGCCAGACCTCTGATCCAGCCTCATGAGGTCCTGCGCATGCGTGCCGACGAGCAGATCGTCTTCACGGCGGGGAACGCACCGCTGAGATGCGGCCGTGCCATCTGGTTCCGGCGAGAGGATATGAAGAGGTGCGTCGGGACGAACAAGTTTCACCAGCTCAAAGGCAGGCCCGACGCGCATCCGATCGAGCCGGCGCGCAGTGCAACGAGCAAGGCCGATCGAGCATAATGAAGAGTATCGGAGAAATCAGCATAGCGGCCGCCCAACGGGCGGGATTTCGGGAATTCTCGTCGTGCGAGGGGCGGGAAACAGCGCAGCCGCAGGAGCCTCAACTTGAGTAACCCGAAGGGGAGGCGGGACCGACTGCGCCCCGCCTGCGCACACCATCCTGCCGGCCCGACTTCAGGTCGGGCCGTAAACGCAGATGAAACCAGGTCCGAGATAGCTTGAGGCAAACAGAAGAGGACGGGCAAGTGGCGAAATCGAATGTGGTTCCGTTAAGAAGGCCGCGGAAGTCCGGCAGTAGGAATGATCGATATCGCCTGCGGGGAAAGTCACCCCAGTCCGGACAGAAAGGTCCGCGCACATCGCTGATGGCGTTGATCTCAGCCATCATTGTTGCTGCTGGAGGCTGGTTTGCCTTCGGCGGCGGCGATCTCTCTGGCGTACTCGCTTTGGCCAGAACGCCGGCGGCAGATAGATTGGCGGCCGCGTTTGCGTTTTGCGCGAGAGCGCGCGCATGAACTGCGTCGTCGACGGCGATACCTTCTGGTTCGAGGGCCAGAAAATCCGCATCGCGGATATCGACACGCCGGAACTCAGCCCGCCGCGCTGCGAAGCGGAACGCATCAAGGGCGAGGCGGCGAAGGCACGCCTGCTGGCGCTGCTGAATGCCGGCAACTTCTCGCTTTCCGCTGGCTTGCGCGATGAAGACAAGTATGGTCGCAAGCTCCGGACCGTAACACGATCCGGGCACTCGATCGGGGACAGACTTGTCGATGAGGGCCTCGCCAGGCGCTGGGACGGTGCCAGACATGGATGGTGCGGCTGAGGACCCGCGAGAGGATCGTTGCCGGATGGCCGAAACCGCCCGGCGGGTTCGGGGAGCGTGAGCGAGTAGAGCCGTGCGCCGAAGGCGTCTCGCACCAAGCCTGTCTCGTCCCCTCGCTTATCATCACCGTCGTGAATCGATCAGCGCCGACCGATTCATAAGTGTCGTTGGACGCGTTTCCCGGGGTCGGCGATTCTACCCTCATGATCGCGCAACCCTACCATCTTTATGTCGAACGCACCGATGTAGCGAAGAACATGGCGCGCTATTATGCCATGTCAATCGAGCCGAACCTGTTCGGGGACGTCTGTCTCCTGCGCAAATGGGGCCGCATCGGAAGCAAGGGACAGATGATGATCCATCATTTCGGTCGGGAAGAGGAAGCTGTAGACCTGTTCCTCGATCTGCTCCGACGAAAGCGCAAGCGCGGCTATCGTCCGCGCGCCTCAGTGGCACAATGAGAACGGCCCGCCGAAGCGGGCCGTAAGGCGCCTCATCGGCGCAGGTTCCAATCGGTCTCGAACGACACTTCGATGTCAACGAAGAACGGGATCTTGATCGCAAGCTTCAATGCGAGCTTGCCCTTGCGGAAGAAGTGGCTGATCACCTTGCCGAGGGCGCGGAGTTGGCGGCCGGTGGCGGCGAGGAATTGAGCGAGCTGTTGCATGATGGATCTCCTTGTCGATTGCGTCATTGCGGGGATCGACAGCAGACCGGGAAGCAGGGTTGCACCTTGCAAGGCCGAAACGGATGTGGAGGATCTGGCGGCGCCTGAATTTTGACGCGCGAGGAGCCGCAGAATGCGGCGGGGAAAATTCCGGCGGCGCCAGGTTGCGGCCGGACGGACGGGCTGCAATATCCCCGATGAGAGATGACAGCTTGTCGACAAGGAGACGTTGAACTGGTCGCGCTCGCTGCGATCGAAAGCTTGCCAATGCCCTCACGCAGCCGCTCTCGCCGTCCGCGGAAATCGCAAAAGCCGCCTCAGGAGCTTTCGTACGTTGTGTAGACGACACGGGCCGCATGAATGACGATGCCTGTTTCCTGGCGGATATCCCTGACGATCGCTGCCAAGGAACCCAGTTCGGTCTCGCACATCGCGACCAGCCTTGGATAATCGATATCGACGCCGTCGCAATCCGCCGACAAAGCATTGGTCCAACCGCCACCGTTGATGCGGTATTCGTGCGTGTCGAAATCGATCTCGAGCTCATCCTGCAAGTTGATGGTGAAACGCTCGAACATCTCGTTCTCGCCTGCGAGCCGATAGGCGGCATAGTCGTCGTCGCCGGCAAGAACGCTCCGTTCCAATGCCATGATGGTGCGGAGGCGAGCGTGAGCCGCATCGAGCCCTTCGATCAGGCGGTCATGAAGCGCTCGTGAAAACGTGGTATCGCAGCCGAAGCGGTTTGCAAGCACGACGAGCCGGAAACCGGAAAGCTTCGTGTGGAGCATAAGGTTCTGATCCGTGGTCATGATGTGATCTCCTTCATCTTGATGACGGAGATCGGCCACTCCGTGGCAAAGAGGGGTCAAGGAGCGCGGAACGCGACTTGCAAGCGGGGGAGCCGATTTTTCGGGTAGCGCAGCGACGGAAAAATTGGGGGAGACCGCGCCGTTCTTGACGCCGGATTTGCTGGAGTAAAATGGGACGTCAGAGAGAGAAGAGACCCGCGGGCCAGAAGGGGCCGCGACCGTATCCGGCGGGAGCCGGCGGGAGTGTCGAGGGGTGAAACCCCCGACAGCCGATAAGCCGGTCAATCCGGCGAACCGGCTCGACGTGCCGCAGAAAAGCCGCCTCAGAAAGGCGGCTCGGCTTCGATGATGCCGTCCTGTTCGGCAAGCGCCACGGCCAGATCAGCCTGGGCGAGCTGAAGCTCCGCTTCGACCTGGCGCCGCTCGACGGCATCGCAGGCGTTCCTCAACTCGGCCCGCAGTTCCTCGATGTGCTGTTCGATCGTCATCGTCTAATCTCCTTGAGTTCGTGAAAGACGAGACCGCGGGGCGGGAGGAGATGACGGGGTCAAGGAGCGCGGCAGCGACCGKCGGAGCCGGCGCGTGGGGGAGCCGATTTTGTTGGAGCGCAGGTACGAAGCGGAGGCAAAATTGGGGGGAACCGCGCGTCCTTCGACGCCGACATTTTCTCCCGACACGATACCCCGATCTGAGCAGACAATTGTCCCTCTCCGTATCGCACCGAAAAAGCCKGCGGCAGGCTCGATGCCTGCCGCAGGCTTGTCTCTGTCACCGGTTTTGACCCCGCCTTTCGGCGGGGCCTTGTCCGGGTCTCAGTCCCGGTTGGGGCGGGACCAGATCAGCTGGTAGCCGTCCTCGCCTTCGACCTCGGTGAGCGTTGCGTAGATCGGGGCGGGGAAGCTCGGATCGTCGAGCTTGACCGAGAGGTAGTCGCGGTCCTGCTCCGAGCGCTTCTGCCAGGCCGCGCCCAGCTCGACGTTTTGCGGTGCACCGCAAAACGTCGATTATGCTGAGAGTGTGATTATGCGGAGTGCTGATCGCTGAAGGCTGGATTTCTCGACGATAGCGGCGGCTTCTGCTCCGCATAATTCCACTGGTGTGGAAGAGGCGCCCCGCCGTGAAGCGGAGCGCCGATGTGCTGGTCAGCGCGACCAG
>NZ_JARWGH010000058.1:0-17703 GCF_036528765.1 Rhizobium sp. BR 362
TTCGACGATCTCGTCAAAATCGTCGCATGCGCCGATCGTCCCGCAAACGACCAGAAGAAGCACCTCGGGTAACGGATGGGCGACCCGCCATTGCTCCCGCTCATCCTCAACGAGACTAAAATGGTCCAGCAAAACCCGCAGCCGCGGGCGATCGTCTTCAAACATGTCGGCCTCCAAATCACCGACACTCTTGAATCACACCCAAACCGTTCAGGGAAGAAACGTTAACCCGAGTTCAGAGCCGTGCATCGAACAGACACTGCGTGAAATCGGACGCTCCGTTGGGATCGACAAAGACGTGTTCAACAGGGCAGTGGCGGACCAGGCCATCCTTGAGCGTCTGAACAAGCTCACCGACCAGGCGACTGACGAATTCGAGGTAGAGGGAACGCCTCCCTTCTTCGTCAACGGCAAGAAAATCACTGGGGCGCCGAGCCTTGAGGAGATGCGCAGCGCAATTGCCGCTGCTCTGAATGGGCATTGACCTCCCATTTGGTTGACTGGCGGAGAAGGCCCATTCCTTCTCCGCACTTCCTTCGTATCGTGCTCAGCCGGCGACGGTATCGAAGGCATCCAGCACGCGCGACGAATAAACCAAAGCTGCACCGGCGTTGAGCGCAATCGCGACCCCAAGTGCCTCGGCAATTTACTCCCGCGTGGCGCCGACTTTCGCTGCTTCGGACGTATGGCTGGCGATGCAGCCGTCACAACGCGTGGTCACCGCAACGGCAAGGGCGATCAGTTCCCGGGTTTTGGCGTCCAACCGACCGCTCTTCTGACCTGCGCCACCGAGGGTACGAACGCCCTCAAGTGTCGCCGGCGAAAGCCGGCCAAGTTCGGTTACGCGTGAGGACAGTTCCTGCCGGTATTTTTCCCAGTCGAGCATTAGAAAGTTCTCCGTGAATTTGGGCTGATGCAACGCGATGTAAGAGCCGCAGCCTTCATCTTTGGTCAGGCCGCGACCACATCTCGGAAAGGAGTATGGAGAAAACTTCATCAACTGAAATGGTATGATTTCACGAACCCATGAGCACCAATCATGCTTGTTGCCGGACAACCCTTGGACAGAGAGACCGCGAGTTGGAGAGACGACCTTGAGCGGCGGCCCAAATACGCGAAGCCGAATGGGCCCGCATTGTCTGCGGGGGCTTCAGAAATATTAACAGGGCAGCGCGCCATTATGAATGTTGCTCATGGAGACATGAGATAGTGCCACTTATCGCAATAATGACCCTGTGATATTCCCTGACGTTACCTGCGCGCCGCGCATACGGCAGATCGACGGACGGTGCGCGCTCGTTGCGAGAAAAGCCGCTGGCTGATTTCGACGCTCGGCTGTTGCGGATCATGATCGCTGCCCGCCGGAAATAAAGGGAGAGGACCAATGTCGAGATTTTCGGCCGAACGCGAGAAGGTGATTCTGGCTTCGGTCATGGCGGCCAATGCCAATCCCGGCTGGTTGACCAGCGATCGCGTCGAGGCCCTGACCGGCGGCCATGGCATGCTCAACATCCCGGTCGTTGCAGTCTGCAACGTCATCGCGGCCGAACTGCGTCGTGGCATAAGCCCGGAAGTCAAGTTCGCCGATGCCGTGCGCCAGCCGATCGATGACCTTCTGACCAAGAGCATTGCTGTCGCCACGGCAGCCGGCGCCGACGGCGCCAATGCGGCGCTGATCGCGGCAACGCTGCTCTATCTCTGCGGCGCCAACGCCCAGGTCGGCATTCCTGCCGGTAACCGCAAGCTCGGCTCTTCGGCGCGCATGATCGCTGGCGTCAGCCGCTCCGGCCTTGCCGCCGTGCCGACGGCGAAGATGAACAACAAGATCTCGGGTTTCGCCGCCGTTGCGGCCGTCTACGAAGCCATGATGAAGGGGGAGCTCTCGCCGGTCCAGGGCCGTGACATTCCGGAAGGCGTGGGCGGCGGCGTGATGGTCGGCCACGGCGCGCTGGGCGAGGATTTGATTTTTCCCGGCATGGCCGAACGAGGGGCTGCCATCGGGACCAAGGCGATGATGGACGCTATGTCCGGCGCCGGCATGCCCAGCCAGAAGTTCCTCTCAGCCCTTTTTGGCGCGGCGGCGATCCTGGAAATCATCCATTCGGATGCCGACGTGGCCGAGGAATATGGCCCCTACGGCAAGGTCACCAGTGCTTTCGTCGCGGGGCGATCCGCCGTTCGCACCGCCGGCCTGCCCGAGAAAATACATGTCCGCATCACCGGCAAGGAAGTCGAGACCGCACGGCTGATCGGCGATCTCGGCCTGATCCTCAAGGATATCGGCGGGCCGACCGTGATCGGCATCATGGCGCTTGATGAAATCGTCTCGGTCTTCGAAGAAGGGATCTGCGGCGCGGGCGCGGGTCCCGTCAATCCGCCGCTCGGCCATATCTGCGGCGATGCGGTCATTGCGCTGATGTGTCTGTTGCAGGATGGTTCGACGGAACAGAGCGTGGCGCGCGCGCTACGTGCCCGTCGCCTTGGCTTCAGCTTTGATCCGGAAACTGCGATGGTGGCGATGAACATCGTTGCCCGCAAGGCGACGCAGATCTGCAACGGGCCGGTCACCGATGCAATGATCATGTCCTCCACCCCCATGGTCACCAAGGCGCTGCATGCCCGTGCGGCGCGCAGCTATGACGATCTCATGGCGGGCAGGAGCGTCGGCGAGATCGTCCGCGCGATGGACGAGGAGCGCCAGCTACTGGTGGAGACACGCGGGTCGGAATTCCTGAGCAAGGTGAAGGGTACCAATATCAAGGTTCATTTCACCAGGATCAGCAAGGGTGCGCGGCGATCGAGCAAGATGGCGGCGCGCTGGCTTGCCTTCGATCCGGCGCTCGACGCCGAAGTCACCGTCGGCGACGAGACGATCCATATGGAAGGCATCATCAACGCCGTGATCCCCGAAGTCGCGCAGGGCATCGGCAAGGAACGCGCGCCGTTCCTCACCGCACTTGCGCCGATCGCCAGCGAACTGCTGCTCGCCGGCAATGTAATTATGAACGTCACCATCCCGGCCGTCGTCGCCGCCGCCATGGGCAAGATGAGTGCGTCGGATGCGACGGGCGAAGCCCAGTCGGCAGGCCTGATTTCCGCCGGCATTCCCGGCACCAAGACCAAGGCAGAGGCAGCCGCCCTGGTCGCCGTCGAATCCATGGCGTTCTGATGGCGGGCGGCGTCATCCTCCTGATGGCCCAGATCGATGACGCGCCGGGCGAGTTGCTCGGGCACGTCATCGAGAAGATGGGCGAGATGGGCGCCAAGAATGTCCAGCTCCTTCCGAGTCTGGGCAAGAAGGGCCGCCCGTCCTATGTCCTGCTGGTTGACATAAACGCCGAAGACGAGCCGGACTTCGCCGGCCTGCTGGTCGGTGACCTCGGAATCTGGGGCTATCGGGCTCTCGAATCCCAATACAAGCATTTCGACATCAGGCGTTATCGGACGCAACTTCGGCTAACGTGGAACGGCGGTGAACAAAGCTTTCCGCTGCGCCTCAAACGCATCCTGAGCGAGGGCGTGTTCATGCGGGCCAAGGCCGAACATGACGACCTCGTGGCGATTGCGGAGCAGATGAAAGATCGTCTGCCTATACCGGTCGCAGTGCTGAAGGCGGCGATCGAGACCAGCGTCGGATCGGCAGAACCTGGCGAGACCCTGCACGTCGACCTGTCCGGTTGGCAGCATTCGGAATGTAAGGAGGTTGGGTCTCATGCATATCCATCTTGATGTTCTGGGCGGCATTGCTGGCGATATGTTCGTCGCCGCGATGTTGGACGCATGGCCCGAGCTGGTTGGAACGGTAGAGAGAAATCTTCGTCTGGCAGGTCTGGACGAAGACGTGCAGGCGGTCTTTCGGGCACACAATGATGGCGTGCTGACCGGCAGCCGCTTTGACGTCACGAAGACCGGCTCCGAACAGGAAGCTTCCGGTCCTGATCCTCATCGCCATTCTCAAGGACATGGCCATGCGCATCATCATCACCATGACGAACATGGACATGCTCATCCTCATGAGGAGCATGTCCATAATGGCGACCACAGCCACAGCCACCACCATCACCACACCCATTGGCGCGACCTTCGCGCCATGCTCGACGGCAGCCGTTTGCCGGAGGGCGTCAAGCGCGCGGCCATAGCCATCTTCCACGAACTCGCCGTGGCCGAAGCCGCAGTACACGGCAGAAACGTCGGTGACGTAGCTTTCCATGAAGTCGGCAACTGGGATTCGATTGCCGATATCGTGGCGGCAGCTACGTTGATCGACGCTGTTGGGGCCAAAAGCTGGTCGGTGGGTTCGTTGCCGATCGGGCGAGGCTGGGTCGAGACCGATCACGGGCGACTGCCCGTTCCCGCTCCCGCCACGACTCTTTTGTTGCGCGGGTTTGCCTTTCATGATGACGGTCGCCACGGTGAGCGCATCACGCCGACGGGAGCGGCGATCCTGTCCCATCTCTCGCCCGCGACAAGCCTCGGGTCGTCGCCTCGACTGCTCGAACGCACCGGTATCGGCTTCGGCACAAGACGCCTGCCCGGCATGAGCAACGTGCTTCGCATCCTGGCGTTCACCGAGGAGGGTGCAGCACAGGATCGGGTCGGCGTCATCCAGTTCGACATCGACGACCAGACCGGCGAGGAACTGGCCGTCGCCCTCGACCTTGTTCGCGCGGCCGAAGGTGTGATCGACGTGACCCAGACGCCGACCTTCGGCAAGAAGGGCCGCATGATGGCCTCGGTTCAGGTTCTCGCGCGCGTGGATGCGATCGACGCAATCGGAGCGCTCTGCCTGCGGCAGACCACGACGCTTGGCCTGCGCAGCCGGATCGAAGCGCGCACGGTCCTGCCGCGACAGTCGGTGACAACCGAGGACGGGATAAGGGTGAAGCTCGCCGACCGGCCCGGTGGGATGACGGCCAAGGCGGAAATGGACGACGCCCAAGGCGTTGATCGGAGCCACAAAGCCCGCGCCGAATTGCGCCGCCGGGCCGAAGCTGAGGCGCTGGAGCAAAAGTCATGATCGCGAAGGAAACCTCTCTCGCCCGTCTCAATGCCGTGTTCGACAGCGCCCGGCACGCGGCCGTGGCTGTCTCCGGCGGCGTCGACAGTATGACGCTCGCGTTTGTGGCGCATCGTCGGATGGGAGCTGACGTGATCATGTTCCACGCCGCCTCGGCCGCCGTTCCCCTGAGCGCCACCGAACGGGTCAAAGACTATGCAGCCCGTCATGGCTGGGACCTACGGATCATCGATGCGGGGGAATTTGCCGACGAACGTTATCTCGCCAATCCCTCGAACCGCTGCTTCTTCTGCAAGTCCAATCTCTACGGCACCCTGTCTTCGCTTTCGGCAGCGCAGCTCTTTTCCGGCACGAACACGGACGATCTTGGCGATTGGCGCCCTGGCCTCAAGGCGGCCGAAGCCAATGGTGTACGTCATCCCTTTGTCGAGGCCGGCATGTCCAAGGCAGATGTCCGTGCCATGGCGTCCGCCTATGATCTTGCTGACCTCGCCGAACTGCCTTCAGCGCCCTGCCTGTCGAGCCGCGTTGAGACGGCTCTCAGGATCGAACCCGAGATCTTGCAAGCCATCGATCGGGTCGAGATGCTGCTGCGGCGCGAGCTCTCGCCGGGAACGGTGCGCTGCAGGGTGCGGCAAACCGGGGTGGTTGTCGAACTCGATGAACCGACGCTGTCGAAACTCTCTGGCGATAGTCGCGCGCGCCTCGTGGGGCAGATTTCAGAGGCGTTCGGTAGTCGACGGCCGATCGATTTCCAGGCATACGCCCGAGGCAGCGCCTTTTTGCGGGAGCGAAATTCATGAACGAAGAAGTCCGGCTGGATTTCCAGCGCACAGAGCGCGTGGGATTCGATGAGGCAGTACTCTGCGCCCGGAAATCCGATGCGCAGCTTGCCACGATCATGGACCGCGTTTTAGAGCGCGGCACACGCTGTCTGTTGACGCGCCTCGAGGCGGAGGTCTTTGGTCGCCTCGCGCCGGCCTATCTTGAACGATTGGACTACGACCCCATCTCGCGGACAGCATTCCTGAATTGGACCCCGCCTGCCGAACAGCAAGCACCCGATATCGCCGTCGTGTCGGCCGGAAGTTCGGACATGCCCCAGGCCGCCGAGGTCTTGCGAACGCTGGCTTATCTCGGCGCCCCGACCAGACAGTTCATCGACATCGGCGTCGCAGGCCTATGGCGGTTACTGGAGCGGGTCGAGGAATTGCGGACTTTTCCCGTTATCGTCGCGGTTGCAGGCATGGACGGCGCTCTTCCCAGCGTGCTCGGCGGGCTCGTTCCCGGCGTGATCATCTGTCTTCCGACATCGACCGGGTACGGCGTGTCGAACGGAGGAGAAACCGCCCTGCACGCGGCACTCGCCTCATGCGCGCCCGGACTGACCGTCGTAAACATCGACAATGGCTACGGCGCCGCCTGTGCGGCGTTCCGAGCGCTCAGCATGGTCCGGCGGGTGTCTGTTCAAGATGGCAAGGGACGTCCGAATGCGTAGCCCTTTCGATGACGAACCGCTTTACGCCAAAACAAAAATTGCCATCGTTTATGCCTTGCTGGTCGCAGCCAACGTCCTGGCTTGGATCTGGGCTTGGACTTCGTTCTCCGATCGACCGGCACTGCTTGGCATGGCCCTTGTCGCCTATATGCTCGGTGTCCGTCACGCGTTTGATGCAGACCATATCGCCGCGATCGACAATGTCGTG
This sequence comes from Rhizobium sp. BR 362, assembly GCF_036528765.1. Classification (NCBI taxonomy): domain Bacteria; kingdom Pseudomonadati; phylum Pseudomonadota; class Alphaproteobacteria; order Hyphomicrobiales; family Rhizobiaceae; genus Rhizobium; species Rhizobium sp. BR 362. Next base: position 6,724 of record NZ_JARWGH010000058.1, read on the forward strand.
CGCAAGCTTATGCACGAGGGTCGGCAGCCGTTTTCGGTTGGATTCTTCTTTTCGCTCGGCCATTCCAGCATCGTCGTTCTGGCGTCGCTTGCCGTTGCCATCACCGCCTATGCAATGCAGAGCCAGACTGAGGGTTTCCACGACATTGGCGGCGTAATCGGCACATCCGTCTCAGCACTGTTCCTGCTGGTGATCGGAATTGCCAATCTCGTTATCCTGAAACCTATCTGGGACGCCTTTTCGCGAGCGCGGCGTGGCGAGGAAATTGTCGATGAGGACCTTGATGCGCTGCTGGCTGGACGAGGCTTGCTGGCCCGCGTTTTTCGCCGCACCTTCAAGGTGGTCACACGCTCCTGGCATATGTATCCGATCGGCTTTCTCTTAGGCCTCGGCTTCGACACCCCCACGGAAATCGCTTTGCTGGGCGTTTCAGCTTCGCAGGCCGCGCAAGGCTTGTCGTTCTGGACGATCCTTGTGTTCCCGGCCCTCTTCACAGCCGGCATGTCGCTGATGGATACGACGGACAGCGCTCTGATGACGGGCGCCTACGGCTGGGCCCTTATGAACCCCGCCCGCAAGCTCTGGTACAATCTGACGGTCACCGCCGCCTCGGTGATTGTCGCGATCTTAATCGGAGGCGCAGAAGCGCTCGGCCTGATTTCCGACAAGCTCGGCTTGCGGGGCACTTTGTGGGAGGCAATCGCCACCTTTAACGACAGCCTTGAAAATCTCGGCTTTGGTGTCGTGGGCATCTTCATCGCGAGTTGGGTCGTTTCGGCAATGATCTATCGCATGAAAGGCTATGACCGCATTCACGCGAACGTATCTTGAGAAGGGAACGTACTCGACCCAAGCGAAGCACGCCGCCATATTTGCCGTGAGATCAATGTAACGGTCGATGGAAGTTCATCTTCCTCAGCGCGTCCTCTATAGAGCTCGCGCCGACCGAGGTGACCGCCTGCTCAAGATAGGATCGGATGTCTGCCTCGCTCTTTCCTTCCAACAACGCGATTTCTGCGATGCTTCTGCCGAGCGCTATCCACAGCAGGCAAGACCTTTCAATCGGTGAGAGTATCCATTTGGGCATCAAACACCTTTTGCGAACTGATCACCTCGTCCGTGGAATCCTGGCTCGCCAACCTGTTCGAAGGCCGCTTGCAACTTACGACCTGTCCGCCCAGGCCATAACCATTCAGAAACGCACCGATGCCTAGGGCGCGACCGCTTAGGAGCGGGCCGTCGTATCAATGCTCGGCAACCTTGCGTGAGCCCTCCAAAGCACCCTTGACATCAGCGACGAGACGTAGCGCGGGCGAACCTGCCGACATCGGAAGGTCGCCTGACCGCTCAAAAGCTTGCAAAAGGTCCTCAGAGGCGTCGAGCCGAAACTCGGTGACGATATCCTGCAGACGCCGGACCTCCCCTGCCAGCGATGTGCTTGCCGAAGTATATTCCTCGGCCATGGAAGCGTTTTGCTGGGTGACATGGTCCATCCGGTTCACAGCGCTGTTGATCTCCGTAAGGGCAGCGGACTGCTCGTTTGCAGACGTCGCAATGGCAGAAAGCTGGCTGCTGATCAGGCCTACCTCCTCCTCAATCTTTTCGAGCGTTCGTCCCGTTTCCTGCACCAGCTTTACCCCGGAACTCACTTCGCCCGTCGAATTGCGGATCAGTTCCTTGATCCCCTTGGCCGCCTGGGCAGATCGTTGAGCAAGTTCTCGGACTTCCTGGGCGACAACCGCAAAACCTTTGCCGGCTTCGCCGGCCCGGGATGCCTCGACGCCAGCATTCAAGGCAAGCAGGTTCGTCTGAAACGCTATCTCGTCGATGACACCGATGATATTCGCGATCTCGTTGGACGAATGTTCGATGCCCTGCATAGCCGAGATCGCCTTTGCCATCACGGCCGCAGAATTGCGTGCCGACGTATTCGCGTCCGCTGCCGCGCGGCGGGCCTCCTCGGTGCGCCTGGAGGAATTCGAAACTCCTTGTGTAACCTGATCAAGGGCGGCGGCGGTTTCCTCAAGAGAGACCGCCTGCTGCTCGGTCCGCTTGGAAAGCTCGAGGGCACTTTGGCTTATTTCCGATGTACCGCCATCGATCGCCGCAGTGGCGACTGCCACCGTCCGGAGGCCGGTTGCCAATTGCTCGCGCGCAGCGTTGAAGTCGGCGCGCAGTTGCTCGAATTCGCTGGCAAACGGTTGTTCCAGTCGGAACGTGAGGTCGCCACTGGCAAGATGCTTCAAACCTTCAGCAAGGCTGGAGGTGGCCTCCGTCATCTTGCTTACCCGCTCCCGCTCTAACTCTTCCGCACGCACACGTTCGCGCTCGCGCGCCTCGCGGCCAGCTTCGACGTCTCTTTCCATCTCGCGTGCTCGCAACCCATTGTCTTTGAATATCTGCACCGATTTCGCCATCATGCCCAGCTCGTCGCGACGATCGGTTCCTTCGACAATTGCCGAGAGATTGCCGCCCGCCAGCGTCGTCATCGTGTCGGCGATCCGCCGGATCGGCTTGACGATCCAGGCGCGAACGGCAAGCACGCCCAGAACCAGCACCGCTGCCAAAGCGATCACGGCGCCGCCCATTGCCCTTTTCGACGTATCGGAGGCCAAGGCGGAAACGTCGCTGCGCTTTTGGTCGGCATCCTCGATCATCTTGGCTGCCGCCGACTGAAATCTCGGCGATATTGCCGCGAATGCCGGTTGGCACATGCTCAGAAAGAGCTGCTGGACCATGGCGATGCTGGCCTCGCTGTCTGCCGTTCGGCCAACAGCGATTGCCGCACCGCATGTCGTCGTCAAGATTGCGAACCCATCCGTCTTCAACGGCGGCAAGTCGGCTTGCGCCGGTAACGCGGCGATCGCCAGATCCATGGAGGCGACGAAGCTTTCCTGCGCCTCCTTGAGGCTTTCTTCAGCACGCACCCTGCCGTCTTTGGAGCGCGCCATGATCATGTCGCCGATATTGGCGCGGGCTGTCTGGAGGCTTCGGTTGGATTGGGCCAGGTGAAGGGCGGCGGCTGCGTTCTTTGTCAGGAGGTCGGTGTAGGCTGCGTCGATCCTGAACAACTCCCGGGTCTCGTAGAGGGAGAGGCCGAGGGCCACCAGCCCGAACATGCCGACAACGACGAAGAACTTGCCAACGATTGGAACGTGTTTCACACGCCACTCCCCTTTGAGATGATGTTGATATCCGCGTTCGCAAACACGGGGTTCCAAAAAGCCAGCCACTAAAAAAAGGGGCTGCCGCCGAGACCTGAACGACGACAGCCCCAGTCGCCCTGGGAGGCAGGCAAGACGACCGGAAATCCGAGCGCTTGCTCGTTTCATCCGGTCAGTCGCGAATGGCAGCTCCTGTTTGCGGATCGAACCAGTGCAGCTTTTCCAGATGGACGGTCAGCGGCAGGCGCTTGTTGGGCGCGGGCGTCGATACTGGCGGGATACGCGCCACCAGCCGGTTCGTGCCCTTTCGTTTGAACTCTGGCGGATCCTCCACGTCGCTGATGTCGACGGGCGGAGAGGCAATGTCGAAAAAGACGAAGGTGTCGGGGCCGAGCGCTTCGGCAACCGGGATCGGCTCGTTGAACAGCGCTTCATGCTCTTTGCACACCAGAAACATTTCCGGGCGTATCCCGGCGATCACCTGCCGTCCGGCATAGGCAGACAATGCGGCACTCGCGGGAACCGGAAACGCAATCCCGGTTCCCGCGATCGTCGCGCGCAGGCTTGCCCCGTCCGCCTCAAGGTCGGCCCGGACGAAATTCATCGCAGGCGAACCGATAAAACCGGCAACGAACAAATTCGCCGGCCGGTCGTAAAGCCGCTGCGGCGTGTCGATCTGCTGCAGGTTGCTCTCGCCGGCATCAGCGACAGGCTTCAGCACAGCAACCCTGTCACCCATCGTCATCGCTTCGACCTGGTCATGGGTGACGTAGAGCGTAGTAACGCCAAGACGCTGGTTTAAAAGCTTGAGCTCGGCCCGCATCTGGACGCGCAGCTTGGCGTCGAGATTGGACAGCGGTTCGTCCATCAGGAATGCCATCGGATGACGGACGATCGCCCGACCCATCGCGACGCGCTGTCGCTGACCGCCGGAGAGCGCGCCCGGCTTGCGGTTCAGGTATTTCGTAAGGTCGAGCATCTCGGCTGCGTCGCGCACAAGCTTCTCGATCTTGTCCTTCGGCATTTTGCGCTGCTGCAGGCCGAAGGCCATGTTCTCGTAGACCGTCATGTGCGGATACAGCGCATAGTTCTGGAATACCATCGCGATGTCGCGGTCCTGCGGCTCGGTGTTGGTGACATCCTGATCGTCCATAAGCAGCCGGCCGCTATTGAGCTGCTCGAGCCCGGCCGCCATCCGCAGAAGCGTAGATTTGCCGCAGCCCGACGGTCCGACCAGCACGACGAATTCACCGTCGCCGACCGTGAAGCTCACATTGGCGACGGCGACGGTCCCGTCCGGATAGGTTTTTCCAATCCCGTCAAAGGTCATGGACGCCATATAGTTCTTCTCCCAGTATCACGTGGCGAGGCAAGTCATCGGGTCGGATGGCGTGCCTCGTAAGATTGGTCACGCCATCAGCCGATGGTCACGGGCTTGCCGCTGGCGACGGACTCCTCAATCGCAGCCAGTACCTTGGTGTTGGCAAGCCCATCATTGGCGTCGGCAAGCAGGGGCACGCCACGCACGACGCTATCGACGAAGCGCGCGATGGATTCCTGCACGAAGCCGCCGATGCGGGTTGCACCCGTCGGCGTCATGCCGATGTAGTCGTTGAACCGCATGCCACCATCGACGATACGGCGCAGGCCGCCGCTATGGGTGGGATCAGCCTGGATCTGACCCTTTTCGCCGACGACTTCCACCTTGAAATCGACAAGCGAAGGGTTGTCGCGCGACAGGATCCAGCTGTTTTCCATGGTCACGACAGTGCCTCTGGAAAATTCGAGGATCGAGGCATGGAAATCCTTGGTGTCGACGCCGCCGGCGGCAAGCGTCCCGGAACGGGCCACGGCGTAGACGCGGGTCACCTCGTCTTCGAGGATGAAGCGCAATACATCGACCAGATGGCTGCCCAGGAACCAGAGTGCGGAGGATTTCGCGGCCCAGCTCAGCATTTCGAAGGGAACGAAGGTCGTGTTGGAAAGGCGCGCCGTGCCGTGCTTGGCAAGCCCGATTTGGCCCTCCTGGATCATGTCGCGAACCCGCGCCAGGATCGGGTTCACACGATTGTGGAAGTCGATCATCAACTTGCCCTTGGACTTTGCGGCAGCCTCGGCGATCTCTTCTGCTTCCTTGACGGTGGTCGCGAGGGGCTTTTCGCTCAAGACATGTTTGCCGGCCTTGAGCGCTGCAAGGATGATCGGTGTGTGGGTAAAGTCGGGTGTGGCGACGGACACCGCGTCGATCCGGTCGCTGGCGATGAGCTTCTGATAGTCGGTGAACGCTTCGATTGCGCCAAAACTCTCCTTCATCTTCAGCGCCCTGCCCTCGTCGAGGTCGCAGACGCCAACCAGTTCGGTCTCCGGCAGCACGTTGAAGGTGTGGGCGTGGTTATTGCCCCAAAGGCCGGCGCCGATGACGCCGATGCGAAGTTTGCTCATTTTATATGACTCCATTCAAACCGTAAAAGATCAGCCCTTCACCGAGCCGAAGGTGAGACCGCGCACGACGTAACGGTCGAAGACCAGGAAGATGATCATCGGCGGGATCATCGCGAGCACGGCGGCGGCTGCGATGTAGTTCCAGGTCACGCCGCTGGTGGCGAAATATCCGAGCGTTCCGATCGGAAGGGTGGCGGTTGAACGCGAGCTCAGCACCAGTGGGAAGGCCGCGTTGTTCCAGGCAAAGACGAAAGCGAACATCGAGGTGACAATGATCCCGGGGCGGACGATCGGCAGCGTGATGCGCCACATGATCGTGTGCCAGCGGGCGCCGTCGACGCGGGCCGCCTCCTCCAGCTCCGCCGGCACCTCGTCGATAAAGCTCTTCATCAGCCAGACCGAAAACGGGATCGTCAACGTCTGCAACACCAGCACCATCGACAAATACGAACCTTGCAGGCCGACCCGCGTGATCAACACGAAATACGGAATCAGGAAGGCAATCGGCGGCGCCATCAACAGGCCGAGATACCAGAGCATGATGTTCTTCTTGCCCCGCATCTTAAAGCGCGAGAGCGCGTAAGCGGCAGGCACCGAGAACGGCAGATTAAGCAACACCGCGCCGATCGCCACGATTAGCGAGTTCACGAGTTGCGGCGCGTTCGTGCCAGGATCGACGAGGATGTGGCGGAAGGCATCCAGCGTCGGTTCGAAGGTCACTTGCGGGGGCATCGCGAACGCTGTTTCTGCCGGCCGGATAGCGAGCGCCAGAAACCAGAGGATCGGGCCGATGAAGACCGCCAGGAACAAGAGGCCGGCGGCATAGGTGAGCGCAGTATAGAAGGTCTTGCGGCTGGCCATGTCACCACTCCTCATTGCGGAAGGCGAAGAACACGTAGAGGGCGATGATGACGTTGACGATCAGCACCGTGATCCACGTCTGGGCACTCACCAACCCGACATTGAAGTTCACCAGACCCTGTTCGTAGAGCGAATAGCCGAGTGTGCGTGTCGAGGTCCCCGGCCCGCCGCGGGTCAGCACCAGCACCGTGTCGAAGGTGTTGAAGATCTGCATGAAGCGCAGCATGACGATGATGGTCGCGGTGCGCCGGATGAGAGGCAGCTTGATGCGCATCAGGATCGTCCAGGCCGATGCGCGATCGAGACGCGCCGCCTCGATGATCTCGTCGGGAACGGAAAGCAGGCTCGCATAGAGGACGATGGCGAAGAACGGCGTCCACTGCCAGATGTCGACGAAGAGTATGGCGGCAAGCGCAGTCGTCGGTGACCCGAGGATGCCCTCCGCCGGCACCGGTAGCCAGAGCGACTGCAGCACCCAGGTCACGAGACCGCCGCCCGGATCATAAAGATAGCGAAACAGGAAGCCGACGACGATCGGCGCGATCGTGGTTGGCAGGATCAGCAGCGCGCGTACGACATTCATGCCGGGCAGCGCCTTGAGCAGCACCAGTGCGATCGCCAGGCCGAGCGAAAACTCAATCGCCGTGCCGAGCACCGAAAGGATCAGCGTGTTGGTAAGTGCGGCGCGAAAATCGAACGCATTGAGCGCCTGGACGTAATTGTCGATGCCGACGAAAGCCAAAGGCTGCGGCCCGACCTGCAAGTTCCAGAAGTAAAAGCTGGATTTGAGAGCGAAGAGCAGCGGGTAGGCGATCAGCGCCAACAGCATAATCACGGAAGGCGCGATCAACAGGTAAGGCAGGTTGCGGCGGACGAAGCCGCGCCGGACGGGCGTAAGCGTTGGCAAGGAGCGAATGGCTGTCGTGTGCATCGTCGAAGTCCAGTTCTTCTTGGCGGATGACCGCCGGCGCGAGCGTTGCCGCGCCGGCCCGAGAAGAATTCCATTACGCCTTGCCGAGCTTGCCGATCAGCGCCTTGGCGCCGTCGAGCGTGTCAGCGTAGCTTTCCTTCTGGTAGGGGATCATCAGATTGCCCTTGAGGATGCTTTCGAAGAGGCTGTTGGCGCGCTCCAGCGCGGTCTTCGGATCTTCGCTGCCGGTCAGAAGCTGGTTGAGCGTCAGGCCGAGCACACTTTCGACCGCGGTATAACCCGGAACCGGCGGACGCGTTATCTTGCCGTTGCCCTGCTTCATCATGTCGTACTGGACATCGAGGTATGAATAGATCTTCTTGACGTCCGCGTCTTCGTAGAGCGACTTGCGGGCAAAATCCGAGAACTGGAAATTGAGGTCCGGCCACTCAGCCATCTTCTTCTGGGTCGCCTTTGACGTCGCCCACTTTATGAAGGCGTAACCGTTGTCCTGCCGGTCGGAACTCGACGGGACGCCAAGGCTCCAGCCGCCGAGGCTGACTGTCTGCGCCACGCCATCTGCCTTCGGCAGGGCTGCGGTCGCATACTTTTCCATGACATCGGACTTCTTGCCCGTCATGTAGCCGGAGTTCTTGACCAGGTAGAAATACGGCGTCCACCAGTAGAACATGCCGATATCGCCCTTGGCGAAACGGGTGCCGGCATCGAACCAGACGTAATTGATCGCCTCGGGCGGCGAGAGCTTGTAAAGCTGCCGGTAGACCTCGAGCGACTTTGACCAGGCAGGACCTGTGAGCTGCGGCGAGAAGTCCCACGGTGCGCCGGGGAAGGATTTGAACCAGTTCGCGCCGTGACTGGCGGAAAGCTGGGTGAACATATGGGTGATCGGGGACGGCTGCGATCCGCAGATCACCGTCGGGAAGAGCGGCTTGCCACCGAAGGACTTGCCTTCGAGCGACTTCAGCGTCTCGATGTACTTCGTCCATGTCCAGTCTTCAGAGGCCTTTGTCGGTGGCGCGGCGATGCCGAAGCTGTCGAAGATGTCCTTGCGGTACATCACCCCTTGCGCATAGGCCGCAACCGGCAGTGTGGCGATCTGCCCGCGCCACATGTTCGACGAATAGAGGACCTCGGGAATGAAGTCGGCGAGATCGATATCGCTATCCTTGGCGATGTAGTCGTTGAGCGAGATGATCCAGCCGTTGTCGAGATACTGCCCGAGCCACATCTGGTCGACCGCGATGACGTCCGCGTCCGACGTCTTGGCGACGAAGGCCGAGACAAGGCGGGTCTGCAACGCGTCGTAAGAGAGGCTTTCGAGCTCGACCTTGATGCCCGTTTCCTTTTCGAATTCCGGGATCATGGCTTTCATCGAGAAGAAGAATGGATCTTCGACCGACAGAACGCGTATGGTCTTCGCGTCTTGGGCAGACGCACGCCGTGGCGCGACAAGCGCGCCCGCGCTCGATGCCAAGAGAGCGGCGACAGATGCCGACTTCAGCATGTTCCGGCGCGACATATTTCCAATATCGAATGTCATGTGGTGCCTCCTCAGTTGTTCTTAAATCCAACCTCATCCGACCACGGGAAACCTTCACGGCGCCGAGCTCGAGTTCGATTGTTACCCCTCATCTGCCATTGCCAACAGTTTGTTTGTACTTCGCACAAACTTATGGTACTGTCAAGAAGGTGCGTTCGGGCGTTCCCGCGGCTAAAGCCTCCGCATCTGTTGCGGTAAGCCATCAAGCGCCATCTGGTCGAGCAAGCGCTCTCAAGCTAGAACGACGGGGCTGGCAAATCGGAGATGCAAGTTGAAGTTCGAGAATCAGCCATCCTATTCGCTGGGGCAGCGCGGTCCCAACAAGGACACGCTTGCTGGCGAAAGTGGCAATGTAAGGCTCGTTTCGCAGTCGACCCTCGGCGAGATCAATCGCGGTCGGGTGCTGCAGGCGTTGTACGACAACGGTCCGAAAAGCCGCGCCGAGCTTGCCCGTCTGGCGGGCGTCAATCGCACGACGATCACGGGAATCGTCCAGCCGATGATCGAGGAGGGCCTGCTCGTCGAAGGCGACGCAGTGCCCTCAGACTTCAAGGGCGGTAAGCCGGCGCGTCCGATCTATTTCAATCCTGAAGCACCAATGCTAGGCGCCGTGCTTCTCTTGCCCGGCAGGATCCAGACATGCCTTGTGACGCTCAGCGGCGATATCAAAGCCCTCACCAAAGCGCAATTCGATCCGCATGGCGATAGGGGTGCGTTCCTGGCGATCATCAAGGACACCTTGTCCGCGACGCTTTCCCAAGCCCACCAGGCACCGTTCGGGATCGGCATCGCCTCGGGGGGCATGATCGACAGCGACAACGGGGTGATCCTCGCCGTCAATCTTGCGCCCGTTCTGACTGGCCTCCACTTGGTCGATATCCTGCAGGCGCATTTCTCATTGCCTGTTGTCATCGACCATCATCCGCGCGCGCTTCTCGTTGGCGACCGGTGGTTCGGGCCGGGACGGGGCCAACAAAACTTCGCGGCGATCTATACCGGTGAGGTATTGGGCGGCGCTTTCTACATCGACGGACGGGTCTACCGGGGCCTTGCCGGCTCCGGCGGCGAACTAGGCCATACCGTCGTGCAAATCGATGGGGAACTCTGCAATTGCGGCAAGCACGGATGCTGGGAAACAGTCGCCGCCCTACCCTGGCTGCGGCGTGAAGCGGCCCGACTTGGCTTCGCAAACCCTGAAAGCGTCACCTGTGCTCGCCTCGTCAAAGAGGCAGCAGAAGGCGCCGAAGCTGCGAATGGTCTGCTGGACCGCTATACCAGAAACGTCGCCTTCGGGATCCTCAACCTGCAGCAGACCCTGTCACTCAACTCCTATGTGCTGCATGGGGACATTGCAGGCGGCGGCGCGGACGCGGCCGAACGCGTCAGGCAACATGTCGAACGGTTGGTCAAGAAGCGACCGAACCAGGAGATTTCGATCACGCTGAATGGCATCGGAGAAGGTCATACGGCATTGCGAGGGGCCGCTGGCTTGGTCTTGTCCAGCCACCTGAAGCTCGTCATCTAGGCGGGATACGATCCCGGCGGCGAAACGGCCAACGACGCGGCTGAGCCATTGTGGTTTCAATTGTCGGGAGGTCACAAAACTATCGATCTCGCCGCACAAGCGGGCCGCTCGCGCTTTGTCTGGGAGGGGTCTTTCTCCAGCACAATCTCGGATACCCAATGAAAGTTCCGTGAGGCAATCGATAAGGGCGTAAGGGCCAATCATGGTCTGCGTATTGCTTCAAGTAGCGGCTGCTTGATCGCTTGATCGGATTGCTATCCCAGCGGCTCTTATACCGCGTCCCGTTTAACTTGACTCTTTGGCCTTCCCAAAACGCGGTGAATCTGAATCTCTGGAGCAAACCGGAGGTCTGCGATGCGATCAGGGATTTCATTGCGTGAGGATTTTGACGGAGAAGGTCTGCGGCGGCTGGCGCGGCAGACGAAGGACGCCGCCCAGGCACGACGTTTGTTGGCGCTCGCGTCGATCTATGACGGAGGCTCGCGTTCCGATGCCGCCCGTCTCGGCAATGTCACGC
>NZ_JARWGH010000059.1:0-16169 GCF_036528765.1 Rhizobium sp. BR 362
TTGCCGAGACGGGCGGCATCGGAACGCGAGCCTCCGTCATAGATCGACGCGAGCGCCAACAAACGTCGTGCCTGGGCGGCGTCCTTCGTCTGCCGCGCCAGCCGCCGCAGACCTTCTCCGTCAAAATCCTCACGCAATGAAATCCCTGATCGCATCGCAGACCTCCGGTTTGCTCCAGAGATTCAGATTCACCGCGTTTTGGGAAGGCCAAAGAGTCAAGTTAAACGGGACGCGGTATAAGTCCGCCGCGGGAACGTCCCATGCCGCCATCGTCTCCATCCCCTTTTTTCCCGTGGCCGCGTGCTGGTGAACGCGGACACAGGTCGAGTCGATCATGACGATGTCGCCATCGTAGGCCTCAGATACCGCTTCAAGAAGCCGATCCCAGACCACGGCTTTCCGCCAGCGGACTAAGCGGTTGTAACAGGTGGTCGGCGGGCCATCGCGTTCCGGGACTTCCGCCCAGGGCTAGCCCGTTCGAAACCGCCAGAAAATGCCATTCAGTACCCGCCGATCATCAACGCGGGCAACGCCTCGTAGCTTGTTGGGCAACAACGGCGATTCGTGGTCGGTCAGTTCGTAGCGACGACGTGTCATTAAAGGCTTCCTTATTCGGAAACCTGTGAATCACAGCGCGCCATAAACGCCAAGCATTTTTATAAGTTTACGTCGTAGCAGAAAGCAGGGCCCCCGGACCAGTCAGCTCCGGGATCCACTGACGTGGGTCGATAAACTTCTGGCCGATGATGAGAGCTGTGAGATAGCCGTCGAGATCGCTCATCGACCAGACCGGTGACACACGGGACGACGTGCTCTAACGAAGGCTTCGAACGCCTCGTCATCGAGCTTCGGTCGTGTCGTCGTCCCTTGGCTGTTCTGTGTCATGCCGCCCGTCGCTCCCGATCTGCAATGTCCTCGCGTCGCGCCTTCCAATCCCACGGAAAGGGGGTTTTCATCCGGTCGGCTTTCACTTTGCCGGAGATTATGCGTTCCAGCACACCCTCGCCGGAAAGGCCACCGGAACGACCCTCTCCGCCCTCGGCGGCAGCCCTTCGCGATCCGTGGTAGGCATCTCAATGTAAAACTTGCTGCTCGCCGCAGTGATCTGACAACCGGAATAAACGCCGATGTCGAAGACCGCGCTAACGGATGGGCGAGGGTGTGTTTCTTGATCCATTTCCAAACGAGGTTCGCGTTGACTCCATGTAAGCGGCAAGTTTCGATACCGATGCGCCCGGCTCAAGGCACAACGCAGGCCGCAACAGGCGGTCCTACGATCATTGATCGAAAAGGCGTCGCCCATTCCGACCAACAGCCGCACGGCAAGTTTTTGATCTTCGTCCATCACAAGCTGTCCACCTCTTTTAGGTGGACAGCTTGTGCCAAAGAGCACTCAATTACAGAAGGTGCGCGGAAATTCACACTTGAGTTGCAATTGTCAAGGAATGAACGTAGCAAGCTTCAGGGCCAGCCTTTGGCGTGTCATGTCCATTGGCGAAAGAAAATGGGCCGATCTGGCGCTTCTTGCGTTCGAGGAGAGGTGAGGGCTACGATTGTTCCTGTTCGCCAGCAGTCGGAAACGATGTAATCGACCATCTTATGAGATTTACGGCATGCTGAAGGATCTCCTCAGTCTCAGAATGGCTGGGAGAAGCGGCGATGACATGTCCGATTCGATCTTGGTAATTACCTTTTCTCACAATCTGCGTATTCGGTTCGATGTAAAAGTTGACCTCGATCACACCTGGTATCGCAGTTGCTCGGCTGGCACCCTTGATCCATTTAAGGATGCCATCACTATTAGGAACAAGGTTCCGTGCGGTCGCAATTTGCGAATGCGTTGCGCGCGCATCCCATGCCGCGCCGATGACAAGTTTGATGTGCTCGCTGATCAGGTCGACCCCGTAAGCCAACCGGATCAATCGAGGATCGGGCGCGCCAACGATACGTGGATTAACTTCAATAACGACCGGTCCCCGCTTCGTCCACCGGAGTTCAATGTTCGTTGGCCCCCAACTGAGGTCGAGAGCTCTCAAAGAGCTAAGAGAAACGTCAGCAATCCGCGCATAGTCGTCATGGCTTAGTGCAGCCGGAAAAGTAGTCTCACGAAAGACGAAATAAGGTGGCGGGCAGAAGGCTGCAGACGCAATCCCTATGACCTTATTTTCCATCGCCGCAGTGCAATAGTATGGCCCCAGTATGAACTCCTCAACCAATATCTTCGGCGACGATTGCCATATGTATGTTCCGTCGAGCAGATAGGTAGTATGTTCGGCCAACTCATCGCCATCACGGCATAATCGAACACCAGTGCTGCCACTTCCTGCAGCCGGCTTAACGATCACTGGCATGCCGATCTCCGTAGCAGAGTATTTTACGTCAGCGGCATTTGTTGCTACCCTATAAGCTGGTATCGGAACGTTGGCCTGTGCGAGGAGTTGTCGTTGAGCGCACTTGTCGCAGCATTGTTCAATCGAGGCGGGATCCGGCCCCGGTAGGTCGAAATACCGACAGAGCTTGGCCACAGTCACATACAGTGACTCATCTAAGGCTGTAAAGCCGGTGATGCCAACAATGTCATAGCTTCCACGCAGGCGCGAACATTCGCGGATCAAAGCATGGAGGTCGTCGGTGTCAACATGGATTGCTTCCGCCTTTTCCGCTGCAAGATAGCCATACCGGATTGGGTCGGACGACAAGGTAATCGGATGGAGGCCAAGACGCCGCGCGGCTTGAATATATAGTGGGCCATTACCCCTGTCCCCTTCAATAAGGACGAGCGCTCTTTTTGTCATCAGCGTTGGCCTCCAATGTAGCGAGAATTGACGTTGATTACCGGCTATTTTCAGCTAGCTTAAACTCAGATGAGCGTATCATTGCCGGCAATTTTGTGTCGTAAAATTTGTGTAAATCTTCTTATGTACCGTAGCTACCGCCGACAATTGCTCCAGACATTCGATACGGCGGAATCGTGAAATTGGTTGTGCCATCCTCGTCCCGCTGAGGCCGTGCACCATTTCGTCACTATATTTTCTAGGCGCATCGGATCGTACGCATACGGAGCAGACCACAGGAATTCGCATGACGTGCGTGCTGTTGTTGTCTGATGGATATCCACAAAGACAAGATCGATAACGCTGTGCTGGCGCTGCGATGGCTGACGCTGCATGACAGGTATCGAGCCTGGAAGGGTTTCGTCGCCCGTGAAGAACGCCGTTTTGTATCCCCACGCCGAGAACCGCCTTGTTTTGTTAGACTGATGCCGTTGTTTTGCTGAGGTGAGCGCTATCGCCACGTTGCTAACAACGAGGATAACGACGTGTCTATTCATCAGCTTGAGATTCGGACCGGGACCGTACCGGCGGCGGAAGTTTACGCGGGCTGCCAAAGAGGCGATTGTTTCAGAGACTTTGAGCGGCGAAACGACAGTGACGGATGTTGCGCGACGTTACGACGTTGATCGGTCACTGGTTTATCGGTGGCGTCGCGAGTTTGGCGTTGCAGAGAGACTGGAGGAGCCACGCGCCTTCGTCCCGGTGAAGGTACAACAGGCGGCGGACGCGGCAATCGCAATGCCCGGTGCTGCGACGGTGCGCGAAAAGTTCAGCTGCCGCGACTGTGAGAAGATCAGCCAGGCGCCGGCACCTTTCCATGTCATCCCCAGGGGCTGGGCAGGTCCGAGCCTTCTGGCGATGATCCTGTGCGACAAGTTCGGCCAACACATCCCGTTGAACCGGCAGGTCGAACGCTTTGCGCTTGCCGTCATCTCGCCGATCGCCATCGAGATGGTCCGTCGGATCGATGCGCTGTTCGAGATCGAACGTCAAATCAATGGCCAGACGGCTGATGAGCGCAAAGCGACCCGTCAGCAGCATAGCAAGCCCCTGATATCAGACATGGACGTTTGGATGCGCGAGCAACGTGCCAAGCTTTCCCGCGACAATGATCTGGCCAAGGCGTTCGACTACATGCTGAACCGCGGGGCTTCGTTTAATCGAGATGCAGTTCGTCGATCCGCCGCATCAGGGTCAGATCGCCGTCTGACACAGGACGCGGCGGATAATAGAGGCTACCACGACTGAAGCCGAGAAGCTTCGCCTGGCGGACGACCGACAGTTTGTGCTCGCGGTTGATCATTTCTTTCCGCTCAGCAGTCCGGCTTTGCCGAGCGCACCGGATAAAAAATCATTCTCCAGCGTCAGTTCTCCAAACTTGGCATGCAGGGTTTTGACATCCACGGTTGGGGCCGCCGGTTCCGCCTTGGCTTCATCGCCAAAAACGCCGGTGGCCCCCTCAAGGAGCTGGTCTTTCCACTGTTTGATCTGATTGGCGTGCACGTCGAACTGCTGGGATAATTCCACCAGCGTCTGCTCGCCCCTGATGGCGGCAAGAGCCACCTTCGCCTTGAAAGCCGGGCTGTGGTTCCGGCGCGGTCGTCTTGTCATGCTCTCTCCTGTTTCTGGCATCTAAGCCAAATTCAGGCAGAAATTCCACTTATCCCGGCTGTTCAAATTTCCCGAGCCAGCTCTCCCTTCCAGGCTCGATATCTGTTATGCAGCGCCAGCACAGCGTCATCGATCTTGTCTTCGTCGATATCCATCAGACAACAATAGCACGCGCGTCATGCGAATTCCTGTGGTCCATGCCGTATGCGTACTCCTTTCCGATGCTTGGGTGAGTTGTAAAGCAAGACCTCACTTTACCATCACTCGAAGTGCAGCACCCCACGCCCGATACGGATGGGGGCAAGCCGAATACCCCATCTATAGCGCACGCTGTGACTTTGTCGGAGAACCTCGAACCGCTGAGGTCGATGCCGTTTTAGGCATAGCGCTCAATCTGCCGGTTCGCCGCTCCAGCGGCTAATGTTGGATTTCTTGAACTGGATCATGGCCGGGAGGTTCCGTCCTGCTAAGCGCGGCGCGCACCTGTCACCACAATCGGCCCGCCGGAGGATTACTTCATTCAAGGTATTTTATCATTATCATCGTATCCAACAGTCCACCACAAACCGACTTGTTAAAGCGTATGATGCCAAGGTCTGAAAAGCCCCATTTGAGATAGGCGCTCCTTGCGAATTTGACAGAGACTATGGCTTCGAGCCACATATGACCAAGCTTCTCTTTTCGCGCCTCAGCAATTGCCGAATTAAGGAGTTGTCTGCCTAGTCCAAGTCTTTGAGCCCCTGGTAGGAGATAAATTCTTGATATTTCTGCACCACTGGCCTCTTGCGTAATGGGATTCGTAGAGCCAATTATCATGGTGAGAAACCCTACAATTGAACCATCTAGCTGCGCGACCCATAGCCTTGTATCGGCCCGCTTCAACAGCTTTGCAAACGCGTTAGCATTAAAAGTCGCGAGTTGGTTTGCCAAGGCCGCGCTACTATTCCACAGACATCCATAAGCGGCTGCATATGCCGCTGAACCAACTGTGCTCAGGCTATCCACATCCGCAGGCGTCGCTGTCCGGATTATGGACGGGGAAAATTCTTGATCTAGAGGCATTTCTAATCTCTCAGGTTCCGTCGAGCGTGCGAGTTCCTTATTCTGGCGAGACGTCTCATTCGCCAGAGTTGAAACTTTCACCGCTTCTTACCCAAACTCAAGCGACCGCAATGGGTAGTTGTTTTTCGATTCGCCAGCTTCTTAAATAAGGGATTTGGCAAGGTCATGGTGAAGCCTTCTGCATAATGCTCGATGGCTTGACACCATTCCGAGCGGGTGATCAAAGGCTTGACGCAGCGATCATATGGCGACGTGACTATGACGTGCGGCTGTTGGCGAATCTGTTCAGCGTCATTGGTCATGCGCCAGTCCCGCGATCTGTTGGAAATTCCCAAATGTCGATTGCGCAGCAATGTCCTTTGCCTTGGCTTTGCAAGCGGTCAGCCGATAGCGTCTTGCTCGAAGTTCCAAGGCATCAGAGCCTCTAAATCTTGAGCGCTCCATCGGTTGGCCATCCGAACTAACGTTGGTGTCAGCGAGGCGAGAGGATCGACTCCTTTGTCTTGGCGGTCTGCAACAGGGTGTCCGAGCCGGGTTCATAAACCCGGGTTTCTGGCTTTTGAAGCAAAGTTCACTTATCCCTTTCACCCATTGGTTGACCAAACCCTATTTGTAACTGGCAACCATGAGCACGACGGTATTCACTACCTGCTCATTCGACTGGCACATGATGGTTCATTTCAAATCCTCGCAAGGATGTTTGATTCTGCGGCAAGTTCGATCGAGCTCGTCGCCGAGCCGCGCCTTTTGGCAGCGAAGCTCGTTGAACGAGCGCGCTTTCCTTGATTCTCTCGTAACCTATTGCCCGACGCAAAAGCCAAAGGGATAGGGCATGAGAAAGCAATTTCGCATGCAATGGATCTGTTCGTCACAGCCCGGCCGATGGATCTGAGCGACACCCAACGCGCGAAAGTATTAACACTCCTGCAACTATTGCTGACGGAAGCGGCGGCAGAGCTGCCCGCCGAGCTGGAGTCGACGCCGAACGGGAGGCAAATGATGAGTAAGATCACCGCCCCAAAGACGGCAGTACAGCCTGGTTGAACGCGCTCGACGGTTAGGTTGGGGGACCGTTCAGATCGTGGACGATGACCTTGGACGATCTGGCGGTGGCACGGCCCGCCCCGGATTCGAGGAACCAAGGGCGAAAGCTTCCCTAGCGCTCTTCCTCACGGGGCAATAGGGAGGAAAGTTTACCGAATGCAGGGCCGAAAGTCGGTAACGAGTTCCAGGTCAGGGTTGGCTAGGGTAGAACTTGGCGATTGTAGTAGCTGCGGATCCGGTTATTGGAGCGCACCGCGCACAATAGGGCTTTCTTCGATCTGATGGCGCGGTGCGGTCTGAACCGCGCCGGGAGAAAAGTCTTTAGCCTCCCGCGAACGCTAGTATTTGGCAAGCGAAACTGTCTCCACAAATGATACGTTTGAATTATCAATGATCATATAAAACAAATGTTGCATAGTATCGCTCCTTGCGATAGTGATTGTTCTGGATCAGGAGTGCCCTAGTGGTCTGGTCCGCGTAACGAGCTTTGGGCGCGTAGCGCTTCCGGCTAAGAAACTCAGCAAAAGGGGAACAAGGTATGAACAGATTCCTGGCAAGATTAGCCGCCACCGCAGCGGTAGCACTTTTGTCGCTCGCGTGTTCTGTTTCGGCTCATGCTGGCGAAGTACTTGATCGCGTCCTAGCCAAAAAGACGCTGACAGTGGCGACGTCGGTAGGCTGGCCGCCGGCTTCGTTCGTAAATGACAAGGGCGAGCTTGACGGCTTCGACGTTGAGGTTGCTAAAGGCGTGGCGAAATACCTTGGCGTTAACATCAAATTTGTTACGCCGGACTGGAATATCGTGACATCAGCGAAGTGGGAAGGCCGCTGGGACCTTACCATGGGTCAGATGGTCCCGACCAAAGCGCGTGCGGAAAAATTCGACTTCCCCGGTGTGTACATCTACTACAACACTGTCGCCGTGGTTCATAAGGATAGCAAGGCGACCAAGCCTGCTGATCTCAATGGCAAGCTGATCGGTGTCACGGCAGGATCTTCGGAAGAATCCTACGCTAAACATACGCTAGAAATCTATGGCGCTCCACCCGTGCAGTATGAATTTACGCCCGGCGAAGTGAGGAGCTACGAAGGCACCCCCAGTGCATCGGACGACCTTCGCCTTGGCGACGGTGTCCGTCTGGACGGCTGGGTGACCGATGATCAAGGTGCGAAACAGGCCATCAAGTCCGGCTATCCACTCAAGATCATTGGAGCGTCCCTTGCCGCTACCCCCGGAGCGATCGCCATCCTTAAGGGGGACAAGGAGTTCAACGATAAGGTCGCCGAAGCCATCAAGAGCATGAGAGATGATGGCACCCTCTCCAAGATTTCCTTGAAGTGGTACGGGTCGGACTACACCACGGGAAAGTGAGTTGGTGAAGCTGCGGCCAAGCTTCGTCTTCCATTCATCGGAAGGACATTTACATGCTTTATCCGGATACAGTTGAATCCGAAGTACTTGTACATAAGCCATGGTTTATCGCCTCAATTTTCGCGGTCGTGCTCGCAATTTTCATGGCAATTAATCTCACGGGCACTACAATG
Source organism: Rhizobium sp. BR 362 (assembly GCF_036528765.1). Lineage (NCBI taxonomy): Bacteria > Pseudomonadati > Pseudomonadota > Alphaproteobacteria > Hyphomicrobiales > Rhizobiaceae > Rhizobium > Rhizobium sp. BR 362. Next base: position 8,097 of record NZ_JARWGH010000059.1, read on the forward strand.
GGCGAGGTTATGCGCCCGGTTATAGGCAATCCGCTGGAAAGCGGTTTTTACGGGCGTTTCGCGATCGCTTTCACAATCTCGATTATGTTCAGTTTCAATCTGGTGCTGATCGGCTTTGCGCCGATAAAGATACAGATCGGCGTAGTCTGGCTCGAGCTCCTCATCTTGTTCATCGGGTTCTTCCAGGTCTTTGATCTCAGTGTACCATTCATTTGGGATAAGCTTCCCTTCTTGATTTCCCAAGGTGTCGTTACAACACTGTATGTCTCGGCGATTTCCCTCATCTTCTCATCGATGATCGGAATCGCAGCTGCGATAGCAAAGCTTTCTACCAACGGCTTTGCTTACGGTGTTGCCAGCTTCTACACTTCCTTTTTCCGTGGCATGCCGCTTCTGATGCAGATCTACTTGATCTATCTCGGACTGCCCCAGTTGGGCATTGTGATGGACGCCGTCCCATCAGGCATCTTGGCCCTGTCGCTATGCGTCGGAGCATACATGACGGAAATCTTCCGATCTGGCATCGCGAGCATTGATCGCGGTCAGTGGGAGGCATCCCGATCTATGGGCTTCGGCTTTGGCCTCACTATGCGCAGGATAATCCTGCCTCAAGCGCTCCCCGTGATTATCCCGCCAATGGGAAATATGTTCATTGGGATGCTGAAGGACAGTTCGCTTGTATCTGTCCTTGGTGTTTGGGAACTGACGTTTCTTGCCCGCACGATCGGCCAGCCAACCTTCCATCACTTGGAAATGTTGATTGCCGCTGCTGTCATCTATTGGATCTTGTCCGTCTGCCTGGAAGTGGTCCAGTCCAGGATCGAACGTCATTATGCAAGGAGTAAGGTACGATGACATTGGCTACCATACATCATCTCAGAGACGGTCTCGATAAAGGCAAGGCTTCAGAGGTCACCATTAACCGGCAGGGCGCTCAGTCAACTTCGGACCAAGCGTCGGCAAACCCACTACAGGCTACAATGAGTTCCGATAAGATCATCGAAGCAACCAACGTCTCCAAGTGGTACGGTGTGTTTAAAGCATTGACGGATGTCAATCTCACGGTTCGCAAAGGCGAACGCATTGTCATCTGTGGCCCCTCTGGTTCTGGCAAGTCGACGCTAATCCGATGCTTTAATCGACTGGAAGCACATCAGGAAGGCGAGATCACCGTCACTGGCATCAGGCTCTACAACAAGATGCGAGACGTCAAGGAGGTGCGCAAGAACGTCGGGATGGTATTCCAGCACTTTAATCTATTCCCGCACATGACGGTGCTGATGAATTGCATGGCTGCTCCGATGTGGATCAAGGGCGTGCCCGAAGCTAAGGCCAAGAAGACTGCGCTGAAGTTCCTTGAACGTGTGCGAATCCCTGAACAGGCAAATAAGTACCCGGTTCAGCTTTCCGGCGGCCAGCAACAGCGCGTGGCGATCGCCCGGTCACTCTGTATGGAACCTGCGGTTATGTTATTTGACGAGCCCACTTCGGCCCTTGACCCGGAAATGGTTTCCGAAGTGCTGGAAACCATGACGAGCCTCGCCCGCGATGGTATGACGATGGTTTGCGTGACGCACGAAATGAGTTTCGCTCGAGCGGTCGCTGACCGGGTGATCTTCATGGACAAGGGGCAGATCGTCGAAGAAGCCGCTCCGAATGACTTCTTTACCAACCCCCAACATGACAGGACGAAGCTCTTCCTCAGCCAAATCATCAAACATTAGGTGAATGCCGGAAGCAGTAGCAGCCGCGGCAGCCTTCATCGAGAATAATTGGACTCGAGTCCGGAGAAGCAAGCTGACGAGACAGCGCGCGACCATCACGCGATCACCATCTACCTAAAGGTACCTCTTGTAGGATCCTTCGGACAGGCGGACGCCGCGAACTTGATGCAACGCGTGCGGCAAGTCCCCTGGGACACCGCTTCGATGCTTCGTTGTGCCGTGCTGCTTATCACCGTTTTTTCACCGGCAGGCACCGACAGGGCAAAATGTTGACGAGATCGCAGAACACCGCGGAGAAATGGTGCTCTGTTAAATGCACACCTCCACCTGATGAAGTTCTGACGGGAGGAGAAACATAGGAATTCTGCTGAGCCAGACTCTGCATGAAGTCAAGAGGAACCTTCTATGGGTAGTATCGAACTTGGTGGACAATTATTCCTGGATGGGCGGGCGTCCGATCCTCGAGAACTCGGGTTAATGAATGGTGCGCCATCAGTTGCAGAAAAGTGCGTCACCTACGAAAGTGACACATTTCTCGATTTCCCACAAATCCGATGGTCGCTGTCGCACATGCGCGAACTAAGGCCCACGCTCAACGTAAGGCGGGGCGGAAGCGTGTCGTCGCCGTTGGAATATGAAGACATGAGCGAGACAATTGACGCTTTGACATTCACCGATATGAATGGCCGTGTGCGAACCTTTGCGGACGCGTTGTTCGATACGTATACGGATGGCTTTCTGGTACTCCGCCGTGGCCGCATCATTTACGAGCGCTACTTTGGTGCTCTTCAACGACACCTACCTCATGCGTGCCACTCGATCACGAAGTCTTACGCGGGCACTCTCGCCGCCTCGTTTGTCCACGAAGGCGTACTTGATGACCAGAATACGATTCTTTCGTATTTGCCCGAGCTTCGGGGCACAGCGTGGGAAGATGCGACGCTGCGGCAAGTTATGGACATGCGAACGGGGCTGAATTACTCGGAGGAGTATTCTGATAGCGATGCGAGCGTGTGGAAATATGCACGCGCCTCTGGTTGGCGTCCTCGGTCCGGTAATTACGATGGGCCAAAAACGATATATGACTACTTGAAGACCATCACTAAGAATGGCGCGCACGGCAAGGCACTCGCTTATAAAACCGTCAATACGGAAGTGATGACGTGGGTACTGGAGCGAGTGACTGGCCGCGCGTTCGCAGATCTGCTTCACGAACGCCTCTGGGCGCCTCTTGGATGCGAAGAAGACGGATACATCCTCACCGACGCCGCTGGCACGGCGATCGCCGGGGCAGGGTTGTCGGCGACATTACGCGACATGGCGCGCTTCGGTGAGTTGATGCGTCGAGAGGGCGCTTGGGGCGGAAAGCAACTGATACCGGCTTCTGTGGTGCAAGACGTGCAGCAGCACACCGACCTCACTAGATCTGTCAACGCAGACGAGTATCGCAGCATGTGGTGGGGCGCGCCCAAGGAGATGGGTGGCTTCCTAGCAGCAGGAATCCATGGGCAGCGGTTGTACGTTCTGCCCGATCATGAATTGTTGATTGCACGGTTCGCTTCGCATCCAATCGCGTCAGCTTCCGCGAGTGAACCAATTATTGCACCCCAAATGGTTGCGTTGACACGCTTATTGCGCGAATAGCGCCTCGCACACCCCGCGCTAGCTCCTGACACCGTTGCCCGAGAAGCAGGGCGCTTCCTTTGCCATCGGCGGCATTTCGCGGCCGGTGCTGCGCGTGGCTTCAACCCAGTCCGATGTAGCAATTTTCTGGCCGCTCGTTCTGGGGGATCACCAGCATTATCGAAGGGTACGCCCGAAAACGGGTAACATGAACGCCGATGCACCTTGCTTATCCGAGGTCGTCGGCCCGCGATAGGAAAACAGAATGCGCGACTTAACTCTCCTGCAAAGGCTCACGGGGATCAACCCAGATCAAGTTGGAAAGCACCGCTCCAAGCTGGCTATCTCCACGGGTCAGGGAACTCCAGTCGAACTTCCCATGACAATTGTCCGTTCGGGACCTGGTCCGCTTGTTTTGTTTGCAGGCGGGTGTCACGGGGATGAGTACGAGGGCTCCACTGCTCTCCTCAAGCTCGCTCGAGAGCTTGAACCTTCAGATCTGTCGAATGGTGGCGTCGTGATCATGCCGATAATTAACCCACCGGCCATTGAAATGGGCACTAGGGCATCTCCAATGGACGGAAAGGATCTAAATCGCGTTTATCCTGGCAAAAGCGATGGCTCCGTTAGTGAACGCATTGCTTACTTCATTACGAATGCAATCCTACCCCACGTAATTGCGGCACTAGACCTGCATGCAGGCGGGTACACGACTTCTATGGTTCCGAGTATTATGGGCCACTTCTTTGAAGATGATCCCCAGCGTACTCATGCCACAATTGAGATGATGCGATCATTTAGAGCGCCAATGGGAATCCTGATTAAGGAATTCAATACGGAAGGTATGCTCGACACTACCGTCGAGAAAATGGGTCTCCTGTTCGGATGCTGCGAACTTGGCGGTGGGGGAATGCCGACCTCAGAGTCTATAGCCGTCGCGAAGATCGGTGTTCGAAATATCATGAAGCATTTCGGCTTAATGCAGGGCGCGCTGGAAACACCGTCTTGGAGGGGGGCGAGACGCAGCGTGCTCGTTGAAGCTTTGAGCGACCGCCACTATAGCAAGGCAACTCAGAGCGGCATCTTTGAACCCCTTGTGGACATTGGGGAACTCGTGGAAGCCGGGCAGGCAATCGGCCATATACACTCGATTGACTGGAGGGGAAGCGACCCCTCGGTGCAATATGCTCCGATCTCCGGCTTGGTTTATTGCCGCCGCACTTTGGGAAAGATTGCATCAGGTGAAACAGTTGCAGTGGTCGCGAGGGAGCGGACGCACGTCTAGTTTTCGCGACGAAAGTCCCCCGCGACCCATGGAAATTACTCATTGCCAGACCTGCAACGTTTGAATCTCAGAGTAAAAGATGCAACAGATGTTGCATTCATCCCTTTGATCAGATAGATGTTCTGCCGTTATGACCCTGAGTGTCTCACGGTGTGCGGGGAGCGAACAATGGATGTAGGGGAGTACATTGAGTTTGACGCCACGGGTCTGGCGTCGCTGGTTGAGACTGGTAAGTTGACGCCTAAAGAGTTGGCGCGCCTAGCCCAGATTGCGACAGAGCGATTCAATCCGCACCTCAATGCGATAATCGAATTTTACGATGATGCCGAAAATGTCCCAGGCGCCGCCGCCGGGCCGTTTCATGGCGTGCCTTTCCTTCGCAAAGATGCTGGTGCTAGCGAGTCAGGCCGCCTACAGGAACGAGGAAGCAGGTTATTTAGGGGATACCGAGCCGAGTCCGACAGCGCTTTTTTTCACCGCGCCCGAAGGTCCGGTCTGAGGACGGTGGGTAGAACAACGCTCACTGAGTTCGGAAGCTCTGGAATGAGTGAATCAACTTTGTACGGGATAACCCGAAACCCCTGGGAACTGAGCCGTTCCGCAGGGGGCTCGTCCTCAGGATCCGCTGCCGCAGTGGCCGCCGGTATAACACCAATAGCCCATGGGAGCGATGGCGGGGGATCACTCCGCGTGCCTGCGTCCTGGTGCGGCGTCATTGGACTGAACCCCTCTGCCGTTCGTATTTTCGATGGGCGGGGTTGCGGAAGTGTTACCGTTGGCTTTAGTCGCGAGTTCATCCTTTGCCGCTCGGTGCGCGACATGGCTGCTGCTTTGGATGTTTTTTCTGATCCTCTCTCGACGGCTCCGCGGAGTATTGTTGGTCCCCCGAACCGTTCTTATTTATATGAGTTGTCCCAACCGTCCCGCCATCTTCGCGTCGGAATTGCAAGAACAAAATGGGGCGCGGTCGAGGTGGACCCCGAGATCTTTGCAACAGTCGAGACAACTGGCTCGATGCTCGAGGAGATGGGGCATATAATCGTCGATATTGACGCACCGTATGATCCAGAACTCAAGACCAAGATTTCGATGGGCCGTGCTCCCCAGGCTACCAGATCACTTGAAGACGAAGCGCGTGCACTGGCCAGGAACATCGACGGAGGTACATTGGAACCGATGAATCTGAAGAAGTTCGAATTTGGTCGCGGCCGGCCCGTTGATATGCAGACCTTGGGGGAAAACATTCGGAAAATAAGGCTGCAAGTCAGCGGCGCGATTGATGCCTTCGATATCCTACTGACGCCGACTATGCCCATCTTCCCTCCGGAACACGGGAGTATCTATTCAACGACGAACGCGACGCTTTCATATGAGGAATTTGCCGAAGCGGATACTGCCCTCTATCAATATCTGGGGATATTTAACGTTACCGGACATCCGTCTGTATCTCTGCCGTTGGCGCAAAGCTCCAATGGGTTGCCGATCGGTGTTCAACTAGTTGCACGAATTGGCGACGAGGCAACATTGGTGCGCATTGCGCGTGACTTGGAGGAGGCACTTCCATGGCGCAAGCGCAGACCAAAATGGTCCTCACAGTGACCGACTAGAAACAGTTCAAATGGAGTTAGCTCGTAATGGTGGTAGGAGGGCCTGTAGATCGGCAAAAATCGATTTGACGGTCTGGCCAACCGCAGAAATATCAATGCAAGCTAAGGTAACACTTGTGGAGAACAAGGTGCTCCGCCAGAAGCTAGTTCGCCCAGCCTGAAAAGTTGTTGATCGGACATTCCATCGCCGAGGGACCATTATGACGAACCATTGTGAAGAAAAAGACACCTGCCAGAAAAGGTCAAGTGCAACCTATGACACGGTCGGCTCAACAGCAACCAACGTATCCGACGGATTCACGATGGTTGCTGTAGGGGATCTCATTGTATCTCGCCCCCTGACCAGAGGTGCAGATGTTGGGTTTGGCGACATCGTAAAAATCCTGCGAGACGCCGATGTCACCTTTGGTAATCTGGAAATGAACATCTTCGATATCCGATCATTCAACGGGAGTCCTCAGGCGGAATACGGCGGTGCATATCATGTTAGTGTCCCGGAGCTTGGTCCTGATCTTAAGGTGATGGGATTCAATATTCTGAGCCGCGCAAACAACCACGCGCTCGATTGGGGCCTTGAAGGTATGCGCGAGACGAGTCGAATTCTCGATGAGTGCGGAATCATTCATGCAGGCGGGGGGGAGAGCCATTCCCAGGCGAGCGCCGCCCGATTTTTGGAGACCGGGCGTGGAAGGGTGGCAATGATTTCGTTCGCTTCGACTTACTTACCGCTATCTCGCGCGGCCGATTCCGCGGGCGAGGCACCAGCAAGGCCGGGATTGAACGCTCTTCGCTTGACGGAGAGTATCGTCGTTCCGAGAGAAATGCTCGAAAGCCTGAAGCAGATTCGCCGGGCATTGCCGGGACCGAAGCCGGACATTGAGGATGAAGATCAGGTCAGGCTCGGGGGCAAGAATTACAAGCTAGGTGAGCGTGTTTCGTTGAGTTACGAGGTCAATCCAAAAGACCTCGCGAGCATTCTCCAGAACGTTCGCCGAGGAAAGCAGTTCGCAGACTTTTGCATTGTAACCAACCATGGCCACGAGCCCGAAAACTGGAGCCAAGAGCCCCCTGATTACGAACGGTCATTCGCTCACAAAATGATCGATGCTGGCGCTGACGCATATATCGTGCACGGGCCACATCAGTTGCGAGGTATTGAGATCTATAAGGGCCGACCAATCTTCTATAGCGTTGGGAACTTCATCATGGATGATCTCCGCACGCCAGTGGGAGCTGACATGTTCGATACCTATAACAAGGATCCACGCACCGATACAGATGCCGAAGTCACCGTTAGTGAGATGGCGGCGGATTTTTCAGATCCGGTCTACTATGAGAGCGTCATCACGGTCAGTCGATTCAAGCACAACCAGCTTTCTGCAATACAACTTTTCCCGATTGATCTTGGTCCCTCTTTGAGACTGGCCAACCGAGGTGTGCCGCGTCTCGCTGCTCCACCCCTCGCGAGGGCGATCCTGGAACGTCTACAGAGATTGTCGCGTGAATTCGGCACCGAGATTGCGATCGAGGACAACATAGGCGTTATCAGACTAGCAGCGTCCAATGCGCCGACTCAATAGGGGCCGAGTATGCGGCGTCCACGCCCCATCGATTTTTCAGTTGCAGTGATCTGAGGTTGATCTACGGCCCGTCAAATGAGCTCACCGAAGAGTACCTGACGAGCTCATTGTGAGGCCTTGATGCGGGCGGCGTAGGCCCAGGGCATGAGGGCATCGATGTCTTTTGCTAGGTGGCCGTTTGCGAGGCTGACGAAGAGATCGCACAGATAGGCGTAGGGTTCAACGCTGTTCATTTTACAAGTGCCGATCAGGCT
>NZ_JARWGH010000060.1:0-15895 GCF_036528765.1 Rhizobium sp. BR 362
CCTGTCGCGCCTGTGGCGTCGACCCTCTCACCTGGCTGCGCCAGGTGCTCACTGAGTTGCCGCAGCGCGACGAAACCGCGGACATTGGAGACCTGCTACCGTTCAACTTCTCCAAAAACTCTGCGGCCTAACAGAGCCGGATATCGCTACCAACCAACGCGAGGGCCGTTCAGGGATGCCGACCCGTCAATGTGCATGGAAAATCGCGCTTACGAAGCTACGGCGCTTACCCATGGAGCCGATGCCGCCAAGCAGGCGGAGACCACGGCAAAACAAACGTTCGGGCAGGGGGAAGCAGCTGAAGGCCTGCCGACGCTTGAGCTGGATAATGTGGAGCGCGTGTGTGGAGTAGCTCTTGTGGAGTTACTTGTGCGCACCGGACTGGCCGTCTCCAAGGGGGAGGCGCGAAGGGCGATCTCCGGGCGCGGCATTAGAATCAACGGCGATATTATTGAAGACCTCGATTTGGTGATATCAGCACAGGGACTGCCGACCAGGCTTTCTTTGGGCCGCAAACGCCATGTGGTCGTGAAGTGAGGCAGATACGCCGGGACGGAACCAAGAATCCCGGCGTATGGCTGTCTGCATTGCCTTCTTGGCTGCAGTCTGGCCCGCACTCAAAGTCATATACGGGGACGACTGAGGATGCAGCGCAGCCAAATATCTGCGCTGTTGCGCTGTCAGTCGCTGACAGCCCATCTATTGCCGAAATGTCTCGACAAGAAGCGCAGCCTCTTGCAGGTACGGCCTGCAAGAAAAGTCAGGACCGGTTATGAGAGCGTCCGTTTACGAGGGACGAGCCCCCTCTCACGAGCCGGTCCTGATCACGGTGCTGTGCACGTGACCGTCAATCACGTCGCCAGAACGGATTGTCCGCCGTTACGGCCGCCGTTATGATGCAGCTATTTTAGTGTTTCGCGTTGCCCAGTTTTTGAGACGCAGGCCATTGAGTTTGATGAAGCCTTCGGCGTCATGGTGATCGTAAGTACCGGAGCCTTCCTCGAAGGTGACGAGGTCAGCCGCATACAGCGAGACAGGCGAGGAGCGGACAATCACACTGGCAGAGCCCTTGTAGAGCCTTAGGGTCACTTCGCCGCTGACATGGATTTGGCTCTGGTCGATCAGCGCCTGCAGCATCTCCCGCTCGGGCGAGAACCAAAATCCGTTATAAATCAGCTCAGCGTAGCGGGGATCTCATCCTTCAAATGCGCCGCAGCGCGATCCAATGTAATGGATTCGATCCCGCGATGAGCGGCGAGCAAGATCGTTCCGCCTGGGGTTTCGTAGACTCCACGCGACTTCATCCCGACGAACCGGTTCTCGACCAGATCGAGTCTCCCGACCCCATGCTTGCCCCCCAGGTCATTGAGTTTCTTCAGGAGGACGGCAGGCGGCATGGCTTCGCCGTTCAGGGAACTTGCGTCACCCCTTTCAAAGCCGATGACGACGATTTCCGGCTCGTCGGGCGCATGCAAAGGATCGACCGTACGCTGATAGATGTGAGCGGGTGCGATCTCGCCTGGGTCTTCCAAAACCTTGCCCTCCGTGGATGTGTGCAAGAGGTTTGCGTCTGTCGAAAACGGAGCTTCGCCGCGTTTGTCCTTTGGAACCGGAATCTGATGTTTCTCGGCATATTCGATAAGCTCAGTACGAGATTGGAAACTCCAAAGACGCCAGGGCGCGATGATCTTGATCGACGGATCGAGCGCGTTCGCAGCCAACTCGAAGCGCACCTGGTCGTTGCCCTTGCCGGTAGAACCATGGGCGATGGCATCAGCACCCACCTCCCTTGCGATATTGACGAGATGCTTAGTGATCAGCGGTCGAGCAATGGAGGAACCAAGGAGGTATTGCCCTTCATACAGCGTGTTTGCCCGGAACATCGGGAAAACGAAATCGCGAACAAATTCGTCGCGGACATCCTTGATCCGAATATCTTTCACGCCCAGTTGCTCTGCTTTCTTGCGAGCGGGCTCAAGCTCCTCGCCTTGGCCAAGGTCGGCGGAAAAGGTCACGACCTCGCAGCCGTAGGTTTCCTGCAGCCACTTTAGGATGATGGAAGTGTCCAGGCCTCCTGAATGGGCGAGTACGACTTTTTTGAGCTTTTCCGACATCTGCTTTCGTCTCCACGTTGACGTTGAAACGATAGGTCAACCTGTGCGCAATGAGCTGGCAAAGAGTTCAAATATACGAGAGAATTTGGCAGATTATGCTAGAGTTGGCCGAAACTGGAGCTATATTGTGTCAATGCCTCTGGACGAGATTGATCGTCGTATTCTGAAGGTCCTTCAGCGAGATGGGCGCATTTCCAATGTCGATCTGGCGAAGGAAGTGGGGCTATCGCCTTCACCCTGTCTTCGCCGTGTGCGGTTGCTAGAGGACGCCGGTATCATTGATCGCTACGTTGCCGTCCTGGATCCGGCAAAGGTGGGCGCGGGCCTCACCGTTTTTGCTCGCGTCTGGTTCAAGACACAGGATGCACAAGTCACCCTGCAGTTTGCCGAAGCTGTCAGACGGTTCCCAGAAGTGATGGAATGTTATCTGACGACGGGAGAGTGTGACGCAGTCCTGCGGATCGTCACGGCGGACCTTCATAGTTATTGGCGCTTTCAGGCTGACCACCTGACGCGCATCCCGAGCGTCTTGAACGTCAAGACCGACGTGCCGATGGAAACGCTGAAACGAAGTTTCGAGTTACCCTTGGCGTGTTAACCCGTGAAGTCGCAGTCGCGACGTCGATGAGGACAGGCCAGATCGGCAAGGCAATTGATGTTTGGAGGGCCATATGAACGTATTCGAAACGGCGATGCAGGCGACCAGCACGGTTCTGGCAAGCCGCTTTCCTGGCTATTCATTTGCGTTTGCCTCCGGGTCGATCATACGCGGCGAGGGGACCAAAGGCTCCGACATCGATCTCGTCGTGGTCTTTGATCGGCTCGAAACCGCATGGCGCGAAACCTTTATCGAAGGCGACTTTCCGTTCGAAGCGTTCGTTCAGGATCCGGAGACGCTGAGCTGGTTTTTTGAGAGCGATATTGGCCGAGGCTATCCCGTCATCATTCATATGGTCGCCACTGGCCAAATATTAGGGCCAGATCCCGGCAAGGGTCAGATCTGGAAGGAATATGCGGCCAGTGTTCTTCGCGCCGGTCCACCAGAGTTGACGGGCGAGAAGCTGAACACTTTGAAGTATCAAATCACCGATCTTCTCGATGATCTCAATGGGGAGAGAGCGGGATCGGAGGTACGAGCCATTGCCGCCCAACTCTATCAGCCCTTGGCCGATCTCATTTTGCTGGGGCGAGGGACATGGTCGGGGAAGGGGAAGTGGATTCCACGATTGCTCCGAGATTTGGAACAAGGCTTGGCCGATAGGTTCGATGACGCCTTTCGGCAGGCCGCTCTTGGGAATGTCGAGGACCTTCGCATTTTGACGCTCGCGGAACTGAACAAACATGGCGGCCCGTTCTTCGCGGGCGATAAGCGCATGGCATCGGAGCAAGCAAGACGGCCGAGTCTTGTGGACATGGCCGCGTTGTAAGCGAACTTGACCAGGTTTCTTGATCGACATGGGTAAATTTCATTCCACATTTTCCTCGGTTGGAAACAAAGAGGATTTCTCCCCTGAAGCCTGGAGGGGCTATTTCGACCCTGCGTGTTCTGCACAATGGGCAGAAGATCTAGGTGGCTCTATTCAATTTCTGGATGAAAGTGGAGATCGATACTCTCTTATTATGAATTATAGGAGGGGAGAAGGAATTTCGATGTCATATGATCGCTATAACAGCGGTGATTTCGGTCGAAACTTCTCAATGATCTCCCAGTCTGGTGCGATAAGCAAAGAAGGATTTGATATTTCGAGTAATGGAGCTACCGTTCCCAAAAATAATTATCTCTCCTGGGATATTGCGCGAGCCGTGGTTGAAGATTTTCTTCGCAATCCTGAGAAGAGACCTAATTCTGTCGCTTGGGTTGGCGCGGAAAATTTGGACTGGCCAGAGGGTTGATGAGCTAGGACGTGACCCATAAAGCTCCGCAAGCCGCTTACTTGATAAACTCCAACACCGTAGTCGCGCCGCTCTGCAGGTCTACGTCAACGCGATAACAGCCCCAAGTATTGGCAATAAGGTCTTTGCCGTCCCACGATATCTCGGTGAAGCAGTCCGGCACGCTTTTAATCGGAGGGTCAGCTTTCCAAAGAATGTTGCCCTCTAAGTCTAGCCTTACCAGGTTGTAGCTATCCCCCATATCGCTCCAGTCATAGAGCACGATGCTCCCCGCGTTTTTCGGAAGATCAACACGGTTCAGTACTCGGCCTGACATAAGTGCCTCATCGTTGCCTAGCGTTCCGGCGATACTGTGCAATCGGACATCTGCTTCTACCTTGAACACTTGGCAGGTCTGCGATGTTAATCAGCCTGGTATCCACGTCACCTCCCGTTGACTTGGCGCTGAATGGTTCGGACTGGCATCTCCTCGCGTCAGCCCAGCTTAGTGCGAAACTGACTTGGCTCGGCGCTTCCATGGAAACATTAGGCAGATTCTCCTGCCGATCAGTCGCTGCCAAAAAACAATAGTCTGGCCCTGTCACCACCGCGTGGCGGCGACAGGGCGAGCCGCTGGCACACGGATGGCGATAGGTGCCAGTGGCATGGGCGAAACCCCATAGCATACAAATTCCACGAGAGAAATTGCGCCCTCGCGTCACACGGCGGAACCGTAAAAGCGTTGTCAAACTCAAACCAGCTGCGGTGAGGTGGCGACGTTCACCTACTTGGTCATCATCGTCCGAAGAAGGGCAGCCACCAGCCTGTCGCATTTTCATCCGTTCCGACGATGACGCGAAGATAATTTGACTAGAGTATTGGGGAAATGCCGGATCGCCTTGCCTCAACGTCCGTCTTCCAAATCCTCTTTGGTAAAGACTGCATGGACGGGGAGTTGTGAAACTCCTTGGATCTGGGGCTTGCCGTCACCGCGCCAAATGGCGCAGACGACGGCAAGGACATTTGCCTGCTCAGCGACTGCCAAATGGAAGGCATCTTTCACTGCCCCGCCTGTCGTAATCACGTCCTCGATGAATGTAATGCGGCGATCAGTAACATCCTGTCCCTCGATAGCGCGGCAAGTCCCATAGGTCTTCGCCTGCTTGCGAACAAATGCGGCCGGAAGGCCCATCTCCAGTGAAATTGCGGTGACAAGCGGGATACCACCCAATTCCAAGCCCGCAAGGATCTCAGTTTCCGGTGGAACGAGTTCGGCCATTGCGCGAGCCATAGGCTTCAATAGCGAGGGGATTCCTTCAAACCGATACTTGTCAAAGTAACGCTCGGAAGTCTGCCCCGAGCGAAGCAAAAATTCTCCGCGCAGCGTCGCGGCTTCGGCGATCTGACGGGCGAGTTGCTGTTTAGAATACGTCATTCCATCACGCACCGTAAAACTCGTAGTTGCGATACCGGGTTGCCAGAGACGAGTTCCGCGAGCGGCCAGCGAGCAGGAGGAAGCAGCAACTTCTTGGGCCTACCCTTACGCTTCGCCGAAGTCTTGTAGCTGTCGAAAGTAGCGGTCGGCAATCCCACAGAGGAAGCGCCGTGTCTGAGACCCCAAGACCTAGCCCATAAGGGCAACTGTCCCGACATCTATAAGTAGAGTATCGTCAATGGCATTCTATCATTGGGGGGCTGTATGATGAAGATCACGATCACGACAGCAATCGCGCTTGCCGTTTTGGTTTCACCTGTTCTTGCGAAGAACTCAGGTAAGTTGCCGGAGAACGCGAAACCTTTGACATCGGAGGAGGTCAAGCAGCTTTATGTCGGAAAAACGCTGAAATACAAAGATAACGGCAACATCTATTATACATTTACGCCGGACGGCAAACTGCTGGGGCTCGCTGATAAGACCAACGGCACACATCACACCGCCGATGGGACTTGGACGGTAAACGATAACGTCTTTTGTTTCCAATCTGACTGGAAAGATCAAACCGGCAAAAGCGTCTTCAAATATTCTCCATGCCAGGCCTGGTTCCGGGCTGGCAAAACGTTGTGGACGAAAAACGTCTCTGGTGTAGATGACCAATACGCTGGCGACATCTACACTGGCGAAGCCAAAAACATTTCCAAGGGTGATCAGGTCTCGAAGCGCCTCGTGGGGTTGAAAGCCCAATGAGCCAGTTCCCATTGTCGCCAGCGACTGTAATTTTCAGTTGCATTTGCGATCTGTTGGAGTGTTGCCGCGCCGAGGCTGATGCAGAACAGAGATTCCATTTGACTTGCCGATGAGCGCTGGGGCGACAACTCGCACAGGCGCGAGATAATGCCCGCCGCCCCCGTTTGAAGAGGTTCAAGAAAACAAGGGCGGGCCAAGCGATATTGCTGACGAGGGTAGGGAGTCTCCACAAGAGGTCGTTAGGCCAATACTGGTCATAACACCAGGCTGAGACCAATTACAATTTCATACTAAGGGGAAGGAAAAAGCCTCAGAGCGCACAGGAAATTATTAAGCCATCCCCATGGCCGTGCGGAGTGCTCCGTACCGGCAACATTCATTTATTGATCATCTCATTTATCTGCGCTGCTGTGTAATGGAGGGATGCGATAGACAACCGAGCGATATTTCGAGTTCGTGCGCGTTTCCGCAATCTGGCCACCATATGCTTCGGCAATCCGTCGACTGGCAATGTTATCCTCGGCGACCGGATATTCGAAATATTCAACGGCGACATTTTGGCTTGCCCATGCAGCTACAGCCCCAACCACTTCGCTGCCAAACCCCATTCCATGGACGTCGTATCGAAGCCAAATGCCAAGTTCTGGGGTGCCAGACTGGACAGCGTGTAGGCCGACAAGCCCAAGGCAGCGGCCGTCTCTTTTCTCGCGTATGACAAGGTGGAAGTCGGACGAGCTCTCGATTGCGGGTAGCCATGTTCGCCAGACGTCAGCGAAGTCTGCCAGTGAGGCCGGAGGATCCCATGCCATGAACCGCGTCACCTTCGGCGAAATGCAAGAGAAAACCTCGACGGCGTCCTTCGGCATAAAAAGCCTGATGACAGTTCGGGTTGATGAGATTTCAATGTCCACCATCTGCGCCTCAGCGATCCCGCATAAGTCCACCACCCGCTTTAGCAGACATCGCCATCCCGATCCTGCCACAGATGCAATTTTAACGACAAATGATGGGCCGCGTTAACAGCCAATTGGTATTCAGCGCACAAACGCCAAGGGCAGCTTGCATCTAGATCGCGTTCCAGCACGATCTCTATCGCAAATACCTCTGATCGGAATTGTCGCGAAATAGGAATGCGAAATGAAATTTACGAAAGGGCTTTTGATCATTGCCGTCCTCCCGTTATTCCTTTCCGGTTGTGGTGGAGCGGTCAAAGGTCTGCAGGCTGGTGTTGCAAAGCTAGGGGAGGGCATCCGAATAGCCACTGCGGCCCCTTATAACAAAGTCGGGAACGAATGGCGCGGCAAACCAATCTCGAAATTCCAGGAAAAGTTTGGGGCACCGACGAACCGCAGCAACGCTGGCGAAGCCACAGCGCTAACCTGGCAGCGATCTCGGGTAGTGCGGATACCCGCCAGGACATATATCGAGCAGACGGTGACCTTGAACATGGTAATCACGAAGCACCGCTACGTTCCGGAGCATGATGACGACGTATCCTGCACCCTTGCGCTCACTGCAAAGGACGGAGCTATTGCTCAAGTGAAGACGCTGGATGATGTGCCGGTACCCGTTGGCGTAGATGGGTTGTTTCCGGCAAGCACCTCGGCGTGTCAGATTGTCTTTGGATCATGAGCTGCGACTGGCGCAAGCGATTCCAGTGAAGCGCTGGTCGTTTAGTTTTGATGTCGTGGGCACATTGCACATATCCCGGTGCTTGCATGCGCCAGAACACAAACTACGGTGCGTTAGCGAGGGCAATTCACGGAGACACAGTGATGGATGCGAAATCCTGGCGTATCATCTTTGGAGCGGCCGCATACGCAATCAGCACGTTGAGCGCTGGCGGTTTTGCTCTCGCGGAGGTCCAGGCGCTGTCGCCCCCGCGTTTGATGGAGGTTTGCAGTTCCGAAACTGTCGCAGAGGCGACTGCAAAGGGCAACCAACTTGGTTGGGACGCGATACCTGCGACAGACCCGGACACGGTTAAATGGCGACAGAGCTTCATGTCGTACAACGGCGGTACGGTCGATGTCGTTGGTTGGCGAAAAACCTCAACTGAAAACGAAGAGTTAATCTCGTTTTGGGTAGCGCAGGATCCGAATGCTCACACAGCATGTGCCTATACGGTCAAAGTCGCTGGCGGACTCCTGGACGCCTTGATCGAACTTCTCGGCCGCCCGTCGAATCTGGACAAAAATGAAGTGGCAACAACTGCTCTGTGGAAACGGGGTTCACAAGAGATTTCGTTCGCGCAAGTCGGTTCGGGCGCAGAGGTGGTCATTTCCCCCTGAGACGCCAGGCCTATCGTGTCCAAACGTTGCCTCCCGCTTGTGTCATCGAGAATGTTCCTTGTTATTCGTCCCCGGTTTCGGGCATCTCGGCGACATCGATGCCGTGGGTGTCGAACCACCATTCGGGACTCATGTCAGGAAATCTGCCGCGAAGACGCAAATATTGGATCGCAACCGTTCCTGACGCTCGACCTCCAGCTCGAAATAAGGATGGTCCAGCGTTCCACCGATCACATGGATGCGGCGGAGGAGCTTTCGCAGTACATAGCCTTGCTCCTTATTCCCGGGTTTGTAGCCGCTCTCGACGATCTTCATGACCGTTCCGCGCAACGTGGCGAGTGCATCGTCCGGCGGCGTGCCGTTCAAGATCATGTCGAGGCGTTCGGCCCCGAAGCCGACGTCGATACAGGTCCCGAGCGGATTGACGATGTTTCCGATCTCGATGCCGTTCTTGTAGAACTCGGTGCAGTAGCCACGGACGTTGCCGTCGCTCCACGTGCATTCGTCATCTGGAACGATGGGAATGCGACCACCATAGAGCGGTGTCCATTCCTCCAATCGGTCCGGATGGATCGTGACATGGTCGGGTACGAGGCCGAGAGTACCAAGAAACTCGATCCAGAAATTGCTGGCGTCGCCGACGGTCATCTCTCGAAACGAGAAAAGCCCAAGCATCGTGAAGTGGAGGAAATGGGTCCCGTCCCCGATTTCGTCAAGGTCGCCCATTCTCAGGCAAGCCTGAGAGTTCGCAACGGTTCCAATGTGGAAGGGATCGGAGAAGAAGGGTTTGTACTGCTGCATTCCGGCGCTGCAGAAGAGCGTGGTGTTGTCGTGCGGCCGTACGGATTCAATGCGTGTAAAGTCGATGCCTTTGGAAAGGCAGAAGTCTCGGTATTGCTGGATCAGGCGTCCCGCGATGACATAGGCAACCTCCTTTGCTGTTTCTGTGCCTGCCGAGAATATAGTGGCGACTTATGCGAACGGCAATCTGCTTTGTAGCTGGCGTTCAACGCCGCAAGCGCCTCATAAGGCCTCCAACGCCTCCACGCTGCGAATACAAGTTAGGGTTTTGCCCGCTCTTTCTGCTTCCGTACATATGGTTCGGATGCCTGGCATCCATTCTTGATCGACCTCCCACATCGTTCGAAACAGATCGCGGGTCGGCGGCATCGCCAAAAGGCCACCGGGCGAATGTGCCAATTCACCGGAAGCCCAGGTTATTTGCCTCTCTGCGGCAAGCCAAAAGTGCATCCATAGGGGCATGTCGATGAGGATGATTTCCGTCGCGCGATCCACCCGCGAGGGGATTGAATTCCAATGTCCCAGGCCATCGATTACCCAAGCATCACCCGATACGATTTCCTCATGTTTCCGCGCATAGGTGTCCAGCGGGGCAGGGGTCCATCCCTCTAGCCAGAGAAATCTATCGATTTCGAAATGAGGCAGACCTCGGCTCCCACTGATCTTGCGGGCAAGAGTCGACTTTCCGCCTCCGGCATTTCCAAGAATGATGATGCGCGACATGAGGTAAACGTCCCAAAGAAAGAGCACCAGAATTTCTGACGCTTGATTAAATTGACCTGGCCAACTTTGCCTGCCGCTGCGGTAGACAGCCCATAAAAGAAAAAAGGCGGCTCGCTGTCACTCAGAGCGCAACGAATTACCGTGCGTATCATAGACGTCGCAATGATATCGACCGAACGCGTTCCAAAGAACGTTGAAGGCAGGACGCATAGCCTTGGCTACATCAACATCAACGCTATCGATGTAGATTTCAGGCAACGCGATAATGTCTCGTCCGGATGGTTCGGTCTCTTGGAAGCCGCCTCCCGGCGGTTCGTAGCGATAAACAGAGTTGGACGCATTGCACAATGAAAGGAAGACATAAGCGGGCAAACCCATATCATAGTGATCTATTGTGGCCAGGTATTGCTGCACGGTGCTCACCACCAATTGCACAAACGGGGCACCGACAAACCGTGATGATAAACCGTTATCAGTTCGCAGGTCTGCAGCGCCTTCGATGATGCCATTTCGAAAGAACTGGGCGTATGCCTTGTGGCCTACATCATGCGAACCGCCACTCAAATAATTCAGATATCCATCGAGATTCACTGCTTGGCTGGTTGGCATTCCGAGTTCATTTGGTGGAACTGGAACATGAGTTCCGAAACTGAGCTTCGCAATTAGGTCCACCATTGATCCGTCACTGAAGGCTGGAAGAGGGACGACATGGATCACTAGTTTACCCGCAGCATTCATCGCGATGGGCGTTTCACCGGCAGTGATCTTGATCAAACGATCTGCGTGGAAGGATTTGATCTTTGCCGCAATGACAGGTGTTGAATTGAACATGTGGCGCAGTTGGTCAACGTTCGGCTCGTATGTTGTTGTGCCTGCGCGTGCATAGAAACGGGCGCTGTTTTCAAGAATGACTCTATGGGGAGCCAGGTAACTTCGCGGGACGCGGATCGCGATAAGATAGCCACCTTTTGTCAGGGGGATCGATTTAATCTGCAAATTTCGAATGCGAGGTTCCAGCCCATGTACGGCGAGTTGTTCTAAGCGTTGCACATCCTTATCGCAATCGCCAGTCAACGGCACTATGGACTGTGGAAGTCCACCGGACTCGGTGACCCCTATGATCAAATCTCCGCCCAAGCTGTTCGCCATCGACGAGATGTCCTTCAGAAACTCCTTACGGTCCTTTTCCGAGGTCCCGTAATTTTGGCGCTTGTAATCGAGGTGGACGGATTCGCCGACGCCGTAATCGACTAGACGCTGAACCTCTGCTTCCGAGAGTCTACCGAAAGGAACATCTTGTAGCGACATCGGACCTCAATTCCTTTCGTGAAACATTGATCTAGCTTCCAGACATCGTTTCGATGTCAGTGTGGTATGTGCCGAGACCCATTGCGGAGAGGTCAAAGATCGAACGCGATTGCTCGACGAAGCTGTGTCAGATTAACTCAGACAACAACCTCCGCAAGTCCAGACGCCGGATTTGGGTAGGACTATTGCGTTGCGTTAGGAACCACCAAAATTGTATTGGATGGAGCACTTTGTTCATTCCTCTTAAGCCCTCCGTGAACCGCAGCAGCTTTCTTGCCGCCCTTGCCCGAAGGCGCGGCCGAGTTGTCCCGGCTTAGTGTTGAGGCTTCTAAAACTGCGAGGACGAAGTTGCTGAAATCTCTCTCGGTTTTTGCCCAGTAAACGAAATTGCCAATCTTTGTTATTTGGTAACAAGTCTGGGGCGGGCATTCCACTGGAAGTGCGCCCGTTGAGCGATATAGCCAAGGATATTTCGGAGGTTTATTGAACAGAATCGGGCCAATGGATTTTTCCCAGGTATTATCTCCTCTGGCGGCATAAGCATATAGGTCTCGCATACCCTCGATTGCTGTCGCTCCGGACGTGACATTGACTGTAAGGATCGCTTGATCTGAAAACTCTCCAAGATCAAATCCGGTTGTATTTGTTATTCCGCTTGGGGCGACCTCATGGGAGAAGCTACCCTTCAGCGCATTGGTGCTTTGCGTCACAGCCGAAGAAAGCAGAGCGAGTGAAGGGATGTCGTAAGGATGATCGTAGGATCGGGCAATCTGTAATCGAATTTGGTCATATTGAACTGACCGTGCGTCATGCTGAACCGTCTGGGCTAAGTTTCCAGACCTGTGACTGACACACGATGTTAGAAGCGCGGTAGACGCGGCCACGCCAATCAAAATGGACTTCAGCATTGTTTTGCCCTCAGATTTTCGACTAGAATGCAATATATGGTTGCAAAGTCCAGTAATCCCTTTGAGCTACCTGGCTTTCCCAAATTTGGGAAATATAACGGCCGGAAGGGACGGCAGAGGAGTTGGACAACGAAGCGGGCTCGGTTTGTTGTTGTCTGCGTGTCCTTCAAACCGATCAACATTTCACTGCCGTGGGGCGAAGACCCATATTATTGCGGCAGTTCGAGTAAGTGTCGCGGCGTTCAACTCAATTGAAACCTTGAATATGTTGCGGTCGCCCATCCCCAGAATGAAGCACTACCTCAGTTAGGCATTGCGCCGGGTCGCGATATTGTTTGGCCCTGTCCAGCATCTTTGAAGCTAGTTCCTTGCAATAGGCAAAACTGTCGAGTTGAGGTAGTTCGGGAGCGGCGGCAGAGTCCCGCCAGGCCGGGTGATAAATGCAGAAGCGATGGCAAGAAATCGTCGAACTCGCGGAGCTTTGGGCTTTTAACGGGCTCTGGGCATTTGTTCGAGACGAATACAAAAGCTTCGATGAAGCCCGTCGGGTTTTCCTGGGCATAGTCGAAGCTCTGTTGGATCAAAAAAAGATAAAACTTTCAAAAGATGGTTCGTTGCTCAAAGCTTCTATCGCTGAGCAGATATCGCTTTTGGAGCAATCTTTGCCAATAGACCGCCGCGCTATGGTGCTTGGGAAGGCGGAGTCTCATTTATCCACGGCACAGGACGATTTTGACAAAATGACCGAGGATACAAAAATCAACGAGGAACCTCTGTGGTTCTTTCGAGACGAATGCCCTGTGGCGGTAGTGTGGATAAGAGACGACGGCTCCGAAGAGTGGACTTGATGCTGTTGCCGCTCAGTAACCTGTCGTTGTTTTTTCTACCCAACCGCGATATTTATTCAACGAGAAATCGCTTTGGACCGACGCGGAGATGGATAGGAAAGCTAAGTGCTAAATAGCCTATTGCGAGCCGTTGATAACAAGGTCCGGGCACATATTTACTATCCAGACGCCATTCAGTGCGGCCCGTCTAGCCATCAAGCAGTGGCATTCAGCCCGATTACGGTGCTCACGGACGATGGCTTTACAATCCGTGGACTTGCCAGCGAAATACCCCTTCAGCCGAAGTGCTGCGTGTTGTTTTTCCATGGCAATGGAGGCTGTGCCGCCACGCGTGCGCACCTGGTCGCGCCTTTTTTCAAGCTCGGCGCTCAGATTATCGTCGCTGACTACCGTGGATACGGCGGCAATCCCGGAGAACCTACCGAAATGGGGTTGATGCAGGATGCGAGAGCGTTTTTGAAGTTTGCTACTGAGCATTCTGAGCTTCCACTGATCATTGTCGGCCATTCGCTTGGCGGCAACATCGCAGTCCAGCTTGTCGCCGAGAAAAGCGACAGCATCGCTGGCCTCATTACTGTGGGAACGGTGGCTTCTGTCGCTGCGCTGGTCCCCGCAGTTATTCGACGCTTTGTATCGGACAAATTCCTGGCAATTGAAAAAGCGAGCGAAATCAAGCTTCCCTGGACGATTGCACACGATGTAGGTGACCCAACGGTCTCGCTGATGAACTCCATCGTCCTGAGCCACGCGAATTTTGCAAACAGGCAGATGAAGCTGATTACGTTAAACAATCGGGCACATGATTTCGCTTCTGATGTTATCGGCAGCATCTTGCTCGATCATATCGCGAGCTTACACATCGCCGCCCCAGGTGGAAATTCGGGTTACGTTGAGGTTCCTTTGACAAAGTCGCCGATGGCGTCGAACTCTGTGGCACGACTTCTCGCGAAACCTGAACCGAGATGAATAATGCAAGTATTAATTCCCCAAGAGGCTTTTCCGGAGATAGGAACGGTCGAAAACCCTGCTGTGTTCTATGACGGGAATGACGCCCTCGTGTGCTATGAGGCATCAATACGTTCGGGAGGCGGCAATGTCGTTGTCAAGTTCGGAAGGATTACCGATTTCCGGATAACCCCCGTCAATATTGAGGGCCTAAGGGAGTGTAGGTACCCGGTCAATCCGTGGGCCTTCAACGAGGTGATCGGCGGCTCGGAGATTACCAGATGGCGCTCCCTCAAACCACGGCTTTGGCTTATTTCTTTCAACGATATCATGATCGAAGTTCTCTTTGAGACAGTCGCGCTTATCGGCCACGATGCTGAGAAGGTGCATCCATACAGAACATTACTAAACGCAATAAGCGGGCTGAAAGGGAGCGGTATGGTCGTTTAATTAGGTTGCGACCTGAGCGAGAGAACGGGGACGAAAGTCGCGTCGCTCCCATGACAATCGTCGGTTCATGCATGTCCGTTGCCCTTGGCGTGACATGCATGGGCGTTAGGCCGAAAGGCTCAGCAAGGCGTCTGGGACGTGCTCTTTGAACCGCTCGCAAAACTTGGGCTGACCGACGATTGACAGCATATGATCGACAGCACGACAGTCCGGTCCCATTCGCAAGCCGCTGGGGCTAAAGGGACCTACAAGGGGCTTTTGGTAGATCACGCGGCGTGAATTTGCTCAAATAACTCGGATGGCTTTCTCTATTGCTCCAAGGGTGGCGTACTGCCGGATGCAGGGTAAGCGCCGTCCCAATACACCCTTTATCTACTTGTCGAGTTCTGGCCAGGTCACCTTCTCCTGAAAGAGCTTGGGACACGTTACGGCGTCGTGAGTGCGGAGATTGTCGCGAGCGACAGTCGGAGGTCGGAGGGCTAACTCGCTCCGATCACTGCAATTACTCAGAGCGCTCGAACTTCGGCAAGCCGCTTCACCGCGTACTCGTCCCTCCAGCAGACGGTGGCTTCCCAGGCGGCAGACGCTTGCGCGGCAATATCATATGCGCCCTCGTCGAGATCAGCAGCGTTTTCGGGCAGCACCAGGTCAAGGTCGGGGACGTCGACATGTGACTCATCCCAGTCGATCAACGCGACGCGATCTGCGGTCATGCGGATGTTGCCAGGGTTGTTCGGGTTGCCGTGGACAACGCAAGTCTGACGTCCGATTAGCCGCGCCCATGCCGCTCTACATCGAGTAACGCCCTCGGACGGCATCGCGGCAAGGTTGACCCTCGTTCCGGTTTCCGCACGCAGGAGGTCGGTCGACGATTTCCAACCGGGGCGTTGTGGCCAGCCGTGCGTCAAACGATGCAGCTCGCGCAGCGTGTCGGCGACGCGACGCCAATCGGACACGGTCTCGGGTGGCCCGCCCTCCAGGTACTTCATCACCACCAGACCATCCGAGAACAGTCGACCGTCTATCGTCGGGATCGGCACTGGACCGGTCATACCTTCGCAGTGGAGGTGCTGAAGTAGGTCAGTTTCCCATGCGAGATCAGCGTCGGGCCTGGATCCAAGTCGACCGACCGCGATCCGCCCGCCGATGCGAATGCTCCACACGTCGTTGGCAACTCCACCAGCGAGTTGTTCGATACGAGCGTAAGCGCGAATTTCGCCACACCTTCTGTAATTGATTGAGCTTTGGCATGAGGTGTCCACCTAAAAAAGGTGGACACCAAGTGATGGAAGAAGGTCAAAAACTTGCCGTGCGGCTGGTTGGTCGGAATGGACGACGCCGTTTCGATCAAGGATCGAAGGACCGCCTTGTTGCGGCCTGCCTTGAACCGGGCGCATCGGTATCGAAACTTGCGCGCTTACACGGGGTGAACGCGAACCTCGTTTGGAAA
>NZ_JARWGH010000061.1:0-13924 GCF_036528765.1 Rhizobium sp. BR 362
ATCACGAACGCTGCCGTATCTACCTTTGCTCCCCGCGCAGCGACAAAGATACCGTTCGCTGGCCGGTTGCCACAGCCCAATCAGGTCGCGCCCAGGCATTCCGGCATGGAATGATATCCGTCCGATCATTTGATTGAACCGCGCGCGTACTTGCGAAAAATCCTCCTTAGATCAGAGGCCTACGTTCCGCAGGCCATACACAGGAGGCTTGGATGGCAAATTCTCACGTTCACCCCGACGAAATTCGAACACGCTTCTCGAGGGCGATGTCGGATATGTATCGAACTGAGGTTCCGCAGTACGGCACGCTGATGGAGCTCGTTGCCGACGTAAACAAAGAGACTCTCGACCGGGACCCTGAACTGCGCGAAAGCCTTGTCAGGCACGACGAACTCGACCGTCTCAGCGTCGAACGTCACGGCGCAATTCGCCTGGGAACGACGCAGGAATTATACAACATCCGCCGTGTATTTGCGGTGATGGGGATGTTCCCCGTCGGATACTACGATTTGTCCGTGGCCGGCATTCCCGTTCACGCGACCGCATTCCGCCCGGTCGACGATCGCGCACTCAGCCGCAATCCTTTCCGCGTCTTCACGTCCCTGCTGCGCTTGGAACTCATCGAGGATACCTCTCTGAGAGCGGAAGCGGCCGAAATTCTCTCGAAGCGGCAGATCTTCACGGCAAGGGCGCTGGCCTTGGTTGACCAGGCCGAGGGCACAGGAGGACTCGGCGAAAGTGAAGCCGACGAGTTTGTGAAGGAGGCTCTTGAGACCTTCAGATGGCATAGCGATGCAACGGTGACGCTTGCCGCCTATAAGCGTCTGCACGACGCGCATCGCCTTATCGCTGACGTGGTGAGTTTCCGCGGCCCGCATATCAATCATCTCACGCCGCGCACGCTCGATATCGATTCGATACAAGCGAACATGCCGAAGCGTGGAATTGTGCCGAAGGCCGTTATCGAGGGACCGCCGCGTAGAAAGTGCGCGATTCTCTTGAGACAGACCAGCTTCAAGGCACTCGAGGAAACCATCAACTTCCTTCCGGATTCACAGAGCAACTCCTCGGGCACGCACACCGCCCGGTTCGGCGAAATCGAACAGCGCGGCGTGGCGCTGACGCCGAAGGGCCGCAAGCTCTACGACCAGCTGCTTTTGTCTGTGCGCAGCGGCGTCCAAGTTGCGTCGTCGGGTGGAAACTCCGGCGATTATAACAGCCGGTTGGTCGAGACGTTCCAGCAGTTCCCTGATGATTGGAGTGATCTGAGGAAGCAGGAGCTTGCATTCTTCCGCTATTCGGTCACTCGCAAGGGCGAATTGGAAGCAACACGTGACCTCGCGAAGACAAACCTCGAAGACCTGATCGCACGCGGCTACATCCGGTTCGACCCGATCACCTACGAAGACTTTCTGCCGGTCAGTGCCGCAGGAATTTTCCAATCGAACCTCGGTACGGACGCCCAGCAAAACTATGCTGAAAAATCCAACCGAGAGGCTTTCGAGGAGGGCCTTCGCGCAACCGTCCAGGACGAGCTGGAACTTTACGCAGAGGCCGAGCAGCGTTCGCTCGCTGATGCGCTGAAGGCGTTGGGAAATCCGATCTCTGATGGGGCGGCGGTCTAAGGGAGTAAGAAAGTTGGCGCGCGAACAGAGCACTAACGCCGTGGCTGTCGAGCGACTGATTTCGTCGCTCAAGCGCGCCGGCTTCACTGGCGAGGTGACGGACGACGTCGCCTCTCGTACCGTCTTCTCGACCGACAACAGCATTTACCAAGTGCGGCCTGGTGCCGTGATTTTCCCGAAAAGCGCGTTGGATGTCGCTCTCGCCGTCCGACAAGCGCATCAAATGCGGGCGCCTCTCTCCCCGCGAGGAGGAGGAACTGGGACGAATGGTCAGTCGCTGACATCAGGTGTCATTGTAGATACGTCCCGCCATATGAACCGGATCGAAGGGATGGACTTGGAGGCGGGGACCGTCAGGGTGCAGCCGGGTGTCGTCCTCAATCAGCTAAACGATTTCCTCAAGCCGCACGGTTACTTCTTTCCACCGACGGTTTCGACCGCATCGCGGGCAACCATCGGCGGCATGGTCGCGACCGACGCATCGGGAAAAGGGTCGAGAATTTATGGGAAGACGTCCGAATACATCGACTCGATGGATGTGGTTCTATCCGACGGCACCTCAACAGTAATCCGACCGATCGAAATTGGAGAGGCTGCCGAACTGGCACGCCAAGACAGCATTCTGGGGCGTGCGTACCGCGAGGTCTTGAGGGTCGTTTCTGAGAACGCCGAGGAAATCGAAACTACCTTCCCGAAGATGAATCGTGGCCTGACCGGTTATAATCTGCAAAGCATCCTTGGGAAGGATGGACGGGTCCGGCTGTCATATTTGCTTGCCGGATCGGAAGGCACGCTCGCGTTTACGACTGCCCTTACTCTCCGAATTGTTCGTCGACCCGTCTGTCGTGCACTGGTACCCATCCGTTACGAGCATTTTCAGACGGCCCTGGAGGACGTCCAACGCCTCATCGTGGCAAATCCATCCGCAGTCGAGATCATCGATGACAAGGTGCTGTCACTCGCACAGCAGGATCCAGTCTGGACTGCGATCGAGAGCGTGCTTGGTCGCGGCAGCGCGATAAGCGTTGGCGGACTGAACTTTGTAGAATTCCTCGCTGACACAACGGCGGATCTCGATCGTCAGTTGGAAGCGTTTGCCGAACGGTTGAAATCGGGCCCACAAGTCTTCATCGACTGGACGATCGTGAGGGATCCCCACGTCATATCGGAGCTTTGGTCCCTGAGAGAGAAATCAGTCGGCCTTTTGGGAAGGCTGTCACCCACAAAACAGGGAACTGCGTTCGTTGAGGATACAGCGGTCCCCCCTGAAATGCTCCCGGGTTTCGTGCGGGAGTTTCGACAGATCCTTGATGCGCATGGCGTCACCTATGGGATGTATGGGCACGCCGATGTCGGATGCCTGCATGTCCGTCCTGCGCTGAACATGCGCGACGAAAAAGATGCGGCGCTCATCCGTCCCATCAGCGATCAGGTGGCAGAGCTTTCGAAGAAGTACGGAGGGCTGCTCTGGGGCGAACACGGCCGAGGTTTTCGCGGCGAATACTCGCCATTTTTCTTCGGACCGAAGCTCTACCATGAGCTTTGCAACATCAAGGCCGCATTCGATCCGCATAACCTTTTCAATCCAGGCAAGCTGGCTGCTCCGAACAACGAGCCGATCGACAAGATTGACGGTGTCCCGATGCGCGGCGAGGTTGATCGTCAGATCGACGCCGGGCTCGCCAAAACGTTTGATCGCGCTATTGCATGCAATGGCAACGGCGCCTGCTTCAATTGGGATGCCTCGGATCCGATGTGTCCATCCTACAAAGCAACTCGAGACCGCACACAATCCCCGAAAGGACGGGCTGCTCTTATTCGCGAATGGAGCAGGTTGGTCTCCGTTGACCGTCGGAGACAACCAACACCTGAATTGCCGGTGATTGAGGAAGCATTGCGGGAGTCACTCTCGACGTGCCTATCCTGCAAGGCGTGTTCAAGTCAGTGCCCAATCAAGGTCGACATTCCGTCGATGAAGGCGCAATTCCTTCACCGCTACTACGAGAACCGACGTAGACCACTGCGCGACCATATCGTAGCGCATAGCGAGAGCGTGTTTCGTATCGCCAGGCGTCTGCCGAGGCTGACAAATCTTGCGCAGGCGGTGATGCAGTTTGCCGGCCTTACACGCGCTGCAGGGCTTACAGATTTGCCCCGGGTTTCTCCCCCGAGCCACAAGAATCGCTTGCGCGAACGCGATATCAGAAGGCTTGCCAAGATCTCAGACTCCGAGAAGAAGCAATCCGTAATCCTGCTTGAGGATACGTTCACGAGCACCTTCGATGGCGAATTGGTGGACGCCGCGCGCCAACTTCTTGTCGCACTTGGCTACAAGGTATGGAATGCCTCTCCGCCGAACAATGGGAAGGCATCGCATGTTGTCGGGAAGCTGGAGGCATTCGAGGTTGCAGCGCGCTCAGCGATGACCCGTCAAAGCCAGTTACTGGCCACTGGTATTCCCGTCATTGGGATCGAACCAGTCGCAGTGCTGATGCAAGACCACGAATACAAGCATCTCAGAAATCTCTATCCGGCAGGTCGCGCAATCCAGTTCATCGGGGACTTCTTGGAGGCTGAAATAGACGCGGGCCGCATTTCGCCGAAATCGAATGATGCCTCGCCTCGAACCTATTCGTTGTTTCTTCACTGCACCGAGAAGACGTCAAAACCGACCGCGCCCGGGACCTGGGCAAGGGTCTTCGCATCTTTCGGACTGGAGGCACGCGTTGTGCCTACGGGCTGCTGCGGAATGGCGGGAATGTTTGGTCATGAAGTCGAGCATGTCACGATGTCTCGCGACCTCTTCAACATGAGTTGGGCAGAAAAGCTTTCGCAGATCGACACGGGCACGGCACTAATGACCGGATTTTCCTGTCGCTGCCAAACGAAAAGATTTGCGCAATTCAAACCGTTGCACCCAGTCCAGGCGCTGCTGAATGCAGTAAAATGATCTGCCAGAAGCGCACGGTCCAACAAGGCTCGCGTCACGCCCGGAGTAGTCATGGCTGACTGCGGAGTACCTGGCCGACGCCAACCGCCTCAGGGAACCCACACCTAGAAATTCAGAATGTGAGGCGTTCGCAATCTGAGAGAGCGAACGCCTGCATTCGTTTGCAGTCGTGCTTCCTTTTCAAATCAGACAATTAAACCACCCACAGACTTTCGGCATTCCGAAGTGGAATTAGGTTCGACCGATTCGTTGATTGTCCGTCAGGTGCCCGCACGAGCATATGCGTCCATCCGCCTCAAGATAAGAGCTCCTCGTTCAGAAGGATCAAGGCGAGGGGCCAAAGGCCCGGATCGGAACTCAACAAAAAAGGGGGGACTTCGTAATGGAGTACTTCATCCAGCAGCTCATCAATGGGCTGACGCTTGGATCCATCTATGGCTTGATCGCCATCGGCTACACCATGGTCTACGGCATCATCGGCATGATCAATTTCGCTCATGGCGACATTTTCATGCTCGGTGGTTTTGCTGCCCTCATTGTCTTTCTCATTCTCACCAGCGTCTTTGTTGGTCTCCCCATCGTCCTCCTGCTTTTGGTGATGATCGTTGCGGCGATGCTCACGACGTCGCTGTGGAACTGGACGATCGAGAAGGTGGCCTACCGGCCGCTCCGTGGGTCGTTCCGCCTGGCCCCGCTGATCACCGCCATTGGGATGTCCATCGCGCTCTCCAACTTCGTCCAGGTCACCCAGGGTCCGCGCAACAAGCCGATCCCACCTCTGGTTTCGTCGGTCTACAACGTCTTCGGACTCTCGTTCTCGCTGAAGCAGATCATCATCATGCTTCTGACGACGATTTTGCTCGCGGCCTTCTGGTACATCGTCAACAAGACCTCTCTCGGCCGAGCACAACGGGCGACCGAACAGGACCGTAAGATGGCGGCCTTGCTCGGCATTGACGTGGACAAGACGATCTCCATCACCTTCATCATGGGTGCAGGCCTGGCCGCAGTCGCTGGCACGATGTTTCTCATGTACTACGGCGTCATCGTCTTCACCGACGGCTTCGTTCCGGGCGTCAAGGCGTTCACGGCAGCGGTTCTCGGCGGGATCGGCTCGCTTCCCGGCGCAGTTCTCGGCGGACTGCTCATCGGCGTCATCGAGAGCCTTTGGTCCGCTTACTTCACGATCGACTACAAGGATGTTGCGACGTTCTCCATCCTCGCCATCGTGCTGATCTTCAAGCCGACCGGTATCCTTGGGCGCCCGGAAGTGGAGAAGGTTTGAACCATGTCCAACATCTCCAACACAGCCAACATCATCGACACCCCCTTGAGCGTCCGCGGCAACCCGACGACGCGAGCTCTGAGAGAAGGCCTTTACGCGGGTATCATCTCGCTCGGCCTGTTCGTTCTCTTCGTCGGCTTAGAGAGCACACAGAACATCCGCAACGAGCTTGTGCTGCAGGAGCGTTGGTGGTTGCTTGCGATCTTCGTGATCGTCGCCGCCGTCGGCCGGTTCCTCTCCGTCGCTTACGTTCGCCCTTGGATGGCCGCCCACAA
The DNA here is from genome assembly GCF_036528765.1 of Rhizobium sp. BR 362. Classification (NCBI taxonomy): domain Bacteria; kingdom Pseudomonadati; phylum Pseudomonadota; class Alphaproteobacteria; order Hyphomicrobiales; family Rhizobiaceae; genus Rhizobium; species Rhizobium sp. BR 362. The sequence goes on from NZ_JARWGH010000061.1 coordinate 6,136, forward strand.
GGCCGCCGCAGCGACGCAGACAGGCGAAGAGACTGAGGAGAGCTTCCTCAAACGCAATTTCAGCAAGATTGCCATCGTTGCGCTGCTGTTTTATCCGGCTCTGGCCGTGGCACTCTTCGGCGTGCAGGGCTCGCTCAAATGGGTCGACAACTTTGGCATCCAGATCCTCATCTACGTGATGCTGGCCTGGGGCCTGAACATTGTTGTTGGTCTCGCCGGCCTGCTCGACCTCGGCTACGTCGCCTTCTACGCGGTCGGCGCCTATTCCTACGCACTGCTCTCACAGCAGTTCGGATTTTCCTTCTGGGTCCTCCTGCCGCTCGCCGGCATCCTGGCTGCCTTCTGGGGCATGATTCTCGGTTTCCCGGTGCTACGTCTCAAGGGCGACTATCTCGCCATCGTGACGCTGGCGTTCGGGGAAATCATCCGTCTCGTTCTCATCAACTGGACGGAAGTCACGCGTGGCACCTTCGGCGTCTCGGGTATCCCGAAGGCTTCGATCTTCGGCATCTGGTCCTTCGACGTCGGCGCACCCAACAACTTCGCAAAGGCCTTCGGCCTGCCGATGTCGTCCGCCTACTACAAGATCTTCCTCTTCTATCTCATCCTGGCCCTCTGCCTGCTAACAGCCTACATCACGATCCGCCTGCGCCGCATGCCGATCGGGCGTGCGTGGGAAGCGTTACGCGAGGACGAGATTGCCTGCCGCTCGCTTGGCATCAACACCGTGACGACCAAGCTGACGGCCTTTGCCATTGGCGCCATGTTCGGCGGCTTCGCCGGCTCCTTTTTTGCCGTTCGTCAGGGCTTCGTCTCGCCCGAATCCTTTGTCTTCCTGGAATCGGCGATCATCCTCGCCATCGTGGTTCTTGGTGGCATGGGCTCGCTCGTCGGAATCGCAATCGCCGCTGCGGTGATGATCGGTGGCACCGAATTGCTGCGCGAACTGCAGTTTCTCAAGCAAATCTTTGGTCCCGATTTCACGCCGGAACTCTACCGCATGCTGATCTTCGGTCTGGCGATGATCATCGTCATGGTCTGGAAGCCGCGCGGCTTCGTCGGGAGCCGTGAGCCGACCGCCTTCCTCAAGGAGCGCAAGACAGTTTCCGGCAGCTTTACCAAGGAAGGGCACGGTTGATGGCGCCCGGAACGAACACAATGACAAACGATCCTATTCTGAAAATCGAACACCTCTCCATGCAGTTCGGTGGTCTCATGGCCATCAACGACTTCTCGTTCGAGGCACAGCGGGGCGCGATCACCGCACTCATCGGACCGAACGGCGCCGGCAAGACTACGGTCTTCAACTGCGTCACCGGCTTCTACAAGCCAACGATGGGCATGATCACTATGCGAAAGAAAGGGGGCGAAAGCTTCCTCCTCGAGCGTATGAGCGACTTCGAGATCACCCGCGACGCCAAGGTCGCCCGTACCTTTCAGAACATTCGGCTGTTCACAGGCCTGACCGTTTTGGAAAACCTGCTCGTCGCCCAGCACAACAAGCTGATGCTGGCCTCTGGCTATACGATTCTCGGCCTGCTCGGCATGCCCGGCTATCGCAAGGCGGCGGCGGAATCGATCGAGCTCGCAAAACACTGGCTGGAGAGGGCAAACCTTATCGAGCGTGCAGATGATCCAGCAGGGGACCTTTCATATGGTGCCCAGCGCCGGCTGGAAATCGCCCGAGCCATGTGCACCGGGCCAGAATTTCTGTGTCTCGATGAGCCGGCTGCGGGCCTCAACCCCCGCGAGTCGCTCGCACTCAACGAACTCCTGCGCTCCATCCGAAACGACTGCGGCACGTCGATTCTGCTCATCGAGCATGACATGTCGGTTGTCATGGAAATCTCCGACCATGTCGTGGTGCTCGAGTATGGGAAGAAGATTTCCGACGGCACGCCCGACCATGTGAAGAGCGATCCGAAGGTTATCGCGGCATACCTCGGGGTCGAGGACGACGAAGTTGGGGAGGCAATCGACGAAATCGAGGAAATCGAAGAGACGCAGGGAGGGAGACACTGATGGGCAATCCGCTACTCAGCGTTCAAGGCGTGGAAACCTACTACGGCAATATTCGCGCGCTTGCGGGCGTTGATGTCGAGGTCCGCAAGGGAGAGATCGTCAGCCTGATTGGGGCGAATGGCGCCGGCAAGTCGACTCTGATGATGACGATCTGCGGTAGTCCGCAAGCCCGCACCGGATCCGTTGTTTTCGACGGCAAGGATATTACCAAGCTACCGATGCACGAAATCGCGCGCCTCCGCGTTGCGCAATCGCCGGAAGGCCGCCGCATTTTTCCACGTATGACCGTCCTGGAAAATCTCCAGATGGGCGCCAATCTCGACAATCTGAAGTTCTTCAAGGAGGACGTCGAAAAAGTCTTCGCAATGTTCCCCCGGCTGAAGGAGCGTCAAGCGCAGCGCGGCGGAACGCTTTCCGGTGGCGAGCAGCAGATGCTCTCCATCGGTCGCGCACTGATGGCGCGTCCGAAGCTGCTGCTTCTCGACGAGCCGTCGCTCGGCTTGGCACCCTTGATCGTGAAAGGGATTTTCGAGGCCATCAAAAAGCTTAACCAGGACGAGGGACTGACCGTCTTCCTGGTCGAGCAAAACGCATTTGCCGCGCTCAAGCTCTCCAATCGGGCCTACGTGATGGTCAACGGTCGCGTAACGATGAGCGGCACAGGCAACGAGCTTCTAGCCAACCCGGAGGTGCGCGCCGCCTATCTCGAGGGCGGAAAGCACTAAAGCGCTACAGGGAGTATGTGACATGCAAGGAATTCTCTACGAAGAAGCATCCATCTGGCAGTTCCTCTTCATCACCGTAATTCTTGGCGGCTGGACCGCCTGGCGGACCGGCAAGAGCGTCGCTGACAGCTGGCGGAACTTCACGACACTCGTGCCCTACGTTCTGCTTCTCGGCGCCGCGATTCGCTTCGTCCATCATGCGCTGTTTAACGGGTCCATATTGGCGGTTCAGTATTATGCCGTTGATACGATTGTGCTTTTGCTCCTCGCGTCGGCGGGCTTCCGGTTCTACGGCACCAGGCAGATGACTGAAAAATACTATTGGCTGTACGCGCGGGTCACTCCGTTCTCTTGGAGAGCCAAGTAGAGTCGTACCGGCAAACAGATCAGAGCGAGTTATCGTCACACCACGTCGTCCTGGGGCACGGAGGTGAGGGAGGCCGGCGACGTCGGTGATAGAAACATGAGAATTGGAACACCTCGCGAGACTTTCACAGGCGAGTCTCGGGTTGCGATGACCCCGGACTCAGCGGTGCAACTGCAAAAGCTGGGTCATACGTGTCTTGTGGAAGCCGGCGCCGGGATTGGAGCAGGCTTTTCCGACGACGCATACTTGGCGGCCGGCGTCACGATCGTCGAGAACGCGGTGGCTCTTTACCAGGAAGCGGACATCGTCGCGAAGGTTCGCCCACCCAGCGTCGATGAAGTCGGCCGCCTGTCGTCGGGCAAAACGCTGATCTCGTTCTTCTATCCCGCGCAGAACAAGGACCTGCTGGAGCAGGCGAGGGCCACAGGATCCAATGCCATCGCCATGGACATGGTGCCGCGCATTTCGCGTGCCCAGAAGATGGATGCGCTGTCGTCCATGGCCAACATCGCCGGCTACCGGGCGGTGATCGAGGCCGGCAACAATTTCGGCCGCTTCTTCACTGGCCAGGTAACGGCCGCCGGCAAGGTGCCGCCGGCCAAGGTGCTGGTGATCGGTGCCGGCGTTGCCGGTCTTGCGGCGATCGGGGTCGCCACCTCGCTTGGTGCCCAGACCTATGCCTTCGACGTGCGCCCTGAGGTCGCCGAACAAATCGAGAGCATGGGTGCCGAATTCGTCTATCTCGATTTCGCCGATGGTGATGGGAGCGGTCAGCAGGACGGCGCCGCGACCGGCGGCTACGCAGCGCCTTCTTCGCCGGAGTTCCGTGAGAAGCAGCTTGCCAAGTTCCGCGAGCTTGCACCTCAGATCGACATAGTCATCACCACGGCGCTGATCCCCGGCCGGGATGCGCCGAAATTGTGGCTCGAAGACATGGTCGCGGCGATGAAGCCGGGCTCGGTCGTCGTCGACCTTGCCGCAGAACGCGGCGGCAATTGCGACCTGACGGTTCCGGACCAGAAGATCGTCTCGCCGAACGGCGTTACCATCGTCGGCTATACCGACTTTCCGAGCCGGATGGCGGCGCAGGCCTCGACGCTCTACGCGACCAATGTCCGCCACATGGTCAGCGACCTTACGTCGGCCAAGGACGGCGTCATCGTCCATAACATGGAAGACGACGTCATCCGGGGTGCAACCGTCGCCTATCAGGGGGACATCACCTATCCGCCGCCGCCGCCGAAGATCCAGGCGATCGCCGCGCAGCGGCCCAAGGAAAAGGCGAAGGAACTGACGGCCGAGGAGAAGCGCGCGGCCGAAGTCACCGCCTTCAAGGCGCAGACTAAGAACCAGGGCATCCTGCTGTTCGTGGCGACCGCGCTTCTGCTGATGGTCGGCGCGGTGGCGCCGGCGAGCTTCATGAGCCATTTCGTGGTCTTCGTGCTGGCCTGCTTTGTCGGCTTCCAGGTCATCTGGAACGTCTCGCATTCGCTGCACACCCCGCTGATGGCCGTCACCAATGCGGTGTCCGGCATCGTCATCCTCGGCGCGCTGCTTCAGATCGGCTCGGGCCACTGGCTCGTGGTCACGCTGGCCGCCCTTTCGGTGCTGGTCGCCACGATCAACATCGTCGGCGGGTTCCTCGTGACGCGCCGCATGCTCGCTATGTTCCAGAAGTCTTGAAGTCGGGGCCACAATCATGACCATCGGTATCGTTTCGGCCGCCTATATCTCCGCGGCTGTTCTCTTCATCCTGTCGCTCGGCGGGCTGTCCGGCCAGGAAAGCGCCAAGCGCGCCGTCTGGTACGGCATAACAGGCATGGCGCTCGCCGTCGTTGCCACCGTCTTCGGTCCGATGATCGACAAGACCGTCGGCACCTGGCTGATCATTCTCCTGATGATATCAGGCGGTTCGGTGCTCGGATATTACGTCGCCTGCCGCGTCCAGATGACCGAGATGCCGCAGCTTGTCGCCGCGCTCCATTCCTTCGTCGGCCTTGCCGCCGTCTTCATTGGCTTCAACGCCCATATCGAGGCGGGCGAGGTCGCCGGCATGAACGAGGCGGCGCGGTCGGCGCTGTCCGGCTTTGCCGCCATTCTCGCCCACAAGACCCCGGTCGAGCTCGCCATCATGAAGGTCGAGGTCTTCCTCGGCGTGTTCATCGGTGCGGTCACCTTCACAGGTTCGGTCGTCGCCTTCGGCAAGCTGGCCGGCAAGGTCGACGGCAAGGCGAAGAAGCTGCCGGGTGGGCATGTCCTCAATGGGACGGCAGCAATCCTCTCGTTGCTGCTACTCCTGGTGTATGCCAACGGCGCCGGGGGCATGGGGGGCGCGTGGACGCTCGTCGCCATGACGCTTCTCGCCTTCTTCATCGGCGTTCACCTGATCATGGGCATCGGCGGCGCCGACATGCCGGTGGTCGTGTCGATGCTCAACAGCTATTCCGGCTGGGCGGCGGCTGCCATCGGCTTCACGCTCGGCAATGACCTGCTGATCGTCACTGGTGCGCTGGTCGGCTCTTCCGGTGCGATCCTGTCCTACATCATGTGCAAGGCGATGAACCGCTCCTTCATCTCGGTCATCCTCGGTGGCTTTGGAGCGACCACCGGACCGCAGATGCAGATTTCGGGCGAGCAGATCGCGATCGATGCCGACGGCGTGGCCGCAGCCCTCAATGACGCCGACAGCGTCATCATCGTGCCGGGCTACGGCATGGCGGTGGCGCAGGCCCAGCAGTCGGTCTCCGAGCTCACCCGCAAGCTGCGTGCGGCCGGAAAGATCGTGCGCTTCGCAATTCATCCGGTCGCCGGCCGTCTGCCGGGCCACATGAACGTGCTGCTTGCCGAGGCAAAGGTGCCCTATGACATCGTGCTGGAGATGGACGAGATCAACGAGGACTTCCACGAAACCGATGTCGTGATCGTCATCGGCTCCAACGACATCGTCAATCCGGCCGCCCAGGAAGACCCGCACTCGCCGATCGCCGGCATGCCGGTGCTCGAAGTCTGGAAGGCCAAGCAGGTCTTCGTCTCCAAGCGTGGCCAGGGGACCGGTTATTCCGGCATCGAGAACCCACTCTTCTTCAAGGACAACACCCGCATGTTCTACGGCGACGCAAAAAAGAGCATCGATCAGGTTTTGCCAGCAATCGCGTGACAAATCCGTTCAAGGCCATGGCGGCCTCAGAAGCATCTAACCAAAGGACAATCTAATGAAACGCATCTCTTCTGGCTCTGCCTTCGAGGATCGCCTTGGCTACTCGCGGGCCGTGGTTTCCAACGGCCTGGTCTTTGTCTCAGCGACCGCTGCGACAGGAGAGGGTGGCCGAGTGCTGTGCAAAGGCGACTTTTATGGTCAAACCAAAGCCATCTTCGAGAAACTAGGGCCGATACTGGCACAAGCCGGGTCGTCGCTCGACCGCGTCGTTCAAACTAAGCTCTACGTCACCAACATAGCCGAATGGGAGGCAGTTGGCCGCGCGCACGCTGAGGCCTTCCCAAAAGAAAGGCCGGCGATGTCCATACTCCACGTGAATCCGTTCCTTGACCCCGACATGCTGGTCGAGGTCGAGCTGGTAGCCGAAGTCACGGGTTGATCTGTCTTCGAGGGACAACTTCCACACCGGCGGTAGAACCGGCCAGCATTGCGAGGTCGTTTTACCGCCGGGACCAAAAGCACCAGATGTCAGCCCCGAAATGTCCCCCAACCCTCGCTGCCCCGCGGCGCATTCTGAACCAGCCTTAAGGCCCCACAGAAGGTTGTGCGAAGCGCTAGCCAAGACCCAGCAAGTGTGAAGATATAGGCAAGCTGGATTGGGGGTGGCAATGGTGACAAAGCAGAAGTGGGCGGCTGATTTCGCTCGCGTGGTTATCTACGCGTTCGCACTAGTGGGGTTCGCTGGGGTAGCAGCGTTTCTCTTAGTCCCTCGGACCATAGACTGGTGCAAGGGCGATGGCTGCAGCGCCCAGGGTTGGATCGGCGCTGTCAGCGGCAGCTTGGCTACGATCTTCGCGTTGGCCGCGGTTGTCGTCGCGATTCAGGCGCTGCGCGTGCAACGGAAAGCGTCGGAAGCAGAACTCCGCGCCTACATGTTCACGGATCGTGCCGAATACGATGTTGCCGCTGACGCAATCGAGATTGCGATAAGGAATTGCGGAGCTACCCCCGCGTTGAATGCGGACATCTTCCTCGATCTCCAATTGGTCGATAAACGGGACGATGACCTGCAGGCCGATGTCAACGCGAAATATCGCTTGGGCGTCGTTGGTCCTGACAAATATCATACATTGGACTGGATCAATGTTACCGCGAAACGGACAGACCATCTCGCTGAGCTCCACATCGGGGCCAAGCATATATGCGTCACCGGTTGGATCGACTATGAAGACATTTTCGGAGGCCGCCATCGCCTCAGAATCCAGACGGCGCTAACCAGCGATGGCAAAGTGTTCCGCAAGAAGCTCGACATACTTCGACAAGATCTCGAATCGCCGATTTGACTGTGACGAGAAATGGAAGACAGGGCATCAGCATATTGTTATGTTATAACTGTCAAAGCTGGTTAGAGGCGCGACGCTGCCAGCCAGTTAGAAATGCGACAGTCATGGCTCGTCACTTGCTCCGACGATCAGCCCCCGGTCCGACCGGCTGGGCCGGGTTGCAAGGGAGGAGCGG
>NZ_JARWGH010000062.1:0-12358 GCF_036528765.1 Rhizobium sp. BR 362
GATCAAGCGGCGCACAGAGGTCGTCGGCATTTTCCCCAACGACGACGCCATCGTGCGCCTGGTCGGTGCGCTGCTGCTCGAACAGAACGATGAATGGGCCGTCCAGCGATCCCGCTACATGACACTTGAGACAATCGCCACAATGAGCGATGATCCGCTCATCAGCCTGCCAGCAGCAAGCTGATACTCATCCGACCCTCTGGGATGAGCCGTGGTCGTCTAAGCTACACCACGTCCTGGGACATGATCGCCCCCATTTGACATTTAAGCGTGGTGGATCGTCATTTGATGGCATGATCGAAACACTCGGTACTGCCTTTGGTGAGTATAAAGCCGCGCTGGTCAGCCCTGTCGATGACTTCCAGTGGAGTCTGGATTTTTCGACCTGTGACTATGCCACCGTGATCAAGGGTTTTCATCAACACGAGTTTGAGTTTCAAATCCAGCCTACCATCAACGCTGTGCAGCATTTGTCGATTGTGCTACCGCGTAGCGGAGGCATGGGAGTGACCTACGCCTCGCGCGAAGCCACCGCTCGACCCGGTAAGTTGCTCCTATACAACAATCTTGAGCCAGAGAGCGTTGTGATGTATGGCCGATCGAACGTCATTGACGAGCTTTTGCTCGACTGGAATGTGATTCTGCAGACGCTTGATCAAACGTTCGAGACGCCATTCAGTGGATCATTGGACCTTCTGCCGGAATTGGAAACGTCGACGTCGGCCGGTCAAATGATCGGCTCTCTCGCGGAGACCGTCATTCGTGGGTTGCGCGATCCCTCAGTTCGATCCCCAATCGCAATGGCGCACGTCACTCAAGCTTTGGCCGACCTGATAGTACGCTTTGTCCCGCACAAGCTTTCGCACCTGCTCGACAGGAAGCCCTACATGATAGCCCCCAGGCATGTCCGGCGCGCGATTGAATATATGGAAGCCAATATCAGCCAGCCGATCAGAATGCCGATGGTCGCGAAAGCCGCGGGGGTGTCGACACGCGCATTGCAACTCGGGTTCCGTGCCTTCCGGGAGACCACGCCGGCCGCGTATTTGGCCATGCTTCGTTTGCGGGCGGCGCGGGTGGAGTTACTTGATCCGGCGAACGGGCATACAACGAGGGAAATTTGCTTGAAATGGGGATTTCTTCACTTCGGACGGTTCTCGGCGATGTACAAGGCAAGTTACGGGGAAAGCCCTTCTCACACGAGAAAGCGCGTCAGGGGTATGCAGCCCCGCTCTCGCCGGCAACCACAAACTGTGGTGGGCCATTCAATCTTGCGCAGATGATCTCTCGCGCGACAGATGATTGGATGCGTGTGGCGGCTTGCCGTGCGCGCCTCAGGCAGTCTCCTTAACTGCCCCGCTCTCCCGTGTCATTGAGCGATATCGATGTCTTTTCGGATCATTGCATGCCTCCTCTATGACCATCTTCATTTTTCGCGAACAGGATTCCTCCCGGACCGATTGTCTGGTATAGACCGGGCGCCCTGTCGCTGGCGCACCACTGCCACCCGCGTCAGCGCACCCGCCCCGTCATTGCTTGCCACGTGGAATGACAGGGCGCCTGTCGATCGAGCGCAATGATTGGCAAGAATGCAGGGGGGCAATTCCCTCGGCCGACCCATCAGCAATCGGTGTCATGGTATCAACCACGCCGCAGCCGGCGAACACCAGAGTGGATCACAGCCTGCATCGCGAGCCGTATGCCGCTTTCGATCCCATTGTTCGCCCGTCCTGTGCTGCCGACCGAAGCTCATCCCGGGACAAGAGAACCAAGCCGACGACGTTCTTAATTTCTTAATCAGCGTTGCTGAAGATGATTCGTGAAGGCAGCTGTGCTCGGACGGGGCATTCCGGAGCGAATTGCTACACCGTCAATGTTGCGAGGGCTTAGTCTCGCGCGCCTTCAAGGAGGCCGTCGTAGACGTCCATGAGCGCAGTGGTGATAGCCTGCCCGAGAGCATTGCCTGCTTGCCGGACTGCGTCTTCAGTTCCATCACGCGCAGCCTTTGGCGAGATCAAAACCCTGTTCGCCGACAATCTGCTTGGCAACTTCAATAGCCCAGATACCAAAGTCACCCCGGTTGTCGATCCCAATGCTTTCTTCCATTTTTCGTCCTATCCATTTATGCAGAGCGCTTTACACCTCCATTCCCGAAATGGCCGGCACTGCTGGCCATCGCCATCCAGCACTATGATGATTCGAATAAGTGTGAGCAGTCTTTCTCACAGTGCAAGCGGACGCTCCGTTGTTGGCCCATTGAGTTCAATAAGGACTTTAGTCGCACTTATCGGATGCAATCCATTCATCGCATGGATGCGCCACATCCAAATAATCGATTTTACGAATTAAGCGTTATGATCCATTAAAAAGGAACATCGTTTGATTACTATCAAATACATTGATGGCTATCGCAAGCGGTTCGCGAATGGACAAGTATTTGGTTGCAAAGCCGAACAGTAAGGAACCCAGCGCCACGAGCGATCCTATGGGCATGAGGGCTACAGCCGGCGGCAGACGAATGCCTTTTAGGCGCCCTCAACCCGGTGCCTTTCATCGCACAGCTGCTTCAAAAAACACTCGGGAGAGGAGATCTTTGCATGTGCTCTCAAATGCGGTGGAGACTATGCTGGGAAAACGAGCTGGAACTCGCCGATCATGTCGAACTCGCCAAGTTCTTTCGAGCGACCTATGGACCAACCGGGGCCTTTAATGCAAAACCATTCGAGGGAAGTCGAAGCTGGGCCGGAGCGAGACCCGAACTTCGCCTCATCGGCTATGACGTTGACGGGATCGCCGCTCATCTGGGACTGCTACGCCGCTTCATTAAAGTTGACGGAATAGACCTGCCGGTGGCTGAGTTGGGATTGTACGGGATACGCACCGATCTTGAAAGACTCGGAATAAGCCATTCAATCCGAGCCATGCTTCCAACACTCCAGGATCTCGCCGTTCCGTTTGCATTCGGCACGGTTCGGCCGGAGTTGCAAAGACATATCCGGAGGTTCGGCCGTTACGGTCCTGTGACGGTTTTTCCGCACGTTCGCGTGCGGTCCACCTTACAAGAGCCGCGCCTCGATAAGCCGCCCACACGCATCGATGACGCACTTGTCGTCGTTCTACCGATTGGACGATCAATGTCCGATTGGCCTTCTGGTTCGATGATCGATCGCAATGGACCGGAGCTATGACGCTTCTGGGTTGCCAATGCGCCGCATACGTCGAGTGCACCTAGGCAGCAGCGCGTTCATGGTCAACATCAGAGTTGATCCAAGCGCGGGCTTGCTTGGGGAAACCTAAAAGCCACCCTGCGGCCAAACGATCGCGAATCTAATTAGTAGAGAATTACATCAGGTCCCTCCAATGCCGCGTGAATTTCGAACCGATATCCAAGCGTTGCGTGGCTTGGCTGTTTTGCTGGTCGTCCTCTATCATGCACGTATTGGGCCGTTTACAGCTGGCTATCTTGGCGTTGACGTATTTTTCGTAATTTCCGGCTTTCTGATCACCAAGCTGGTCCGGACGCAGCTTGAGCAATCGCGCTTCAGCTTTTCGGAGTTCTATTACCGACGTGCGAAGCGTCTATTGCCGGCGGCCTACATCGTCATTGCGCTTACGACGGTCGCCTCGCCGTTTTTGCTTTCGGACGTGGGGCTGCAGGAGTTCCGCAATCAGGTCATAGGGGCCCTCACATTTTCCAGTAACATCGTTCCTTGGTACCAAGTGGACTATTTCGGCCCCGCCGCCGAAACGATGCCCCTCCTGCATTTTTGGTCGCTCTCCGTCGAAGAACAGTACTACCTGCTGCTGCCTCTCTTCTTGGCTTTGGCGCCGAGGAGATGGTGGCTCATCGGAATAGCGGCGTTCCTTGTCGCTAGCCTTGCGCTATGTTTTTATCTGGTCGCCCAGAACCCATCTGCTGTGTTTTATCTTCTGCCGACCCGATCTTGGGAAATGTCCATTGGTTCACTTGGCGCATTGCTTCCAACGATGCCAGTGGTGTCTGCCGTGCTTGTGAAGTTACGTTTCCCAGCACTCGCGCTTCTCCTCCTTGCCCCAATGGGTTTCGCTCATCCAGTCGTGGATGCCGCTTTGATTTGCTTGGCAACTCTGACCTTCCTGCTTGCGCGCACCCGGGACAACATTGTCGTGCGAGGCATGGCGAGGATTGGCGACATCTCTTACTCGCTCTATTTGATCCACTGGCCCGTGCTTGTCTATATGAGAGCTGTTTGGCTGGCGGAGCCTCCGGCGCTTGCGATCTATGCGGCCGTTGCTTTCTCATTTGTTGGAAGCTGGGCGCTTTACTCGTTCGTGGAGGAGCCATTCCGACGGGGGTACGTCATGTCTCGTCTCCGGCTGGTCTCAGGATTGGCGGCCGCATCGGTCCTTCTCGCCTTCTCGCCCTCCGTTGCCATAGCCACAACCGAGAACAAGTTTGATTTTGCCACCATCCGGCGGATCAACTACGGTCTCGCGAGAGCGTGTGATTTCAAACCCGGTCCGCCTCCTCAGGACGTCCCCAAGAGCTGCCAGACCACAAACAGACCAGAATTGCTGGTCTGGGGCGATTCATTTGCCATGGCGCTGGTTCCCGGCTTAGCCAAAACAATCGGCGAAGGCGGACTAGCTCAGCTCACAATGAGCGGATGCTTCCCGGCCATCGGCGTTGCTGCGGTTTCAAAGGAGTTAGCGTCACCCTTTTCTCGTGCCTTCGGCGAGGATTGCATTGACTTCAATGACCGTGTTTTGGCCGTTTTGAAAAATCGGCCGGAGATCAGTACGGTGGCTATTTCAAGCCCTTTCGATACGCCTGTATCGAATGAATATATGGTGCTTAAGAGGAACGGTGAGACTTTCACCGATGCCAAGGTCTCGCAATATATAACCATTGAGGGGATTAAGGCCCTCGTCGAAGGTGTTCGCGCGTTAGGCAAGCGCGTGGTTGTGGTTGCTCCTCCGCCAGTCGGAAACTTCGACATTGGCGATTGCCTGGAGAGGAAGGCGAGGGGAAGCATTATGCTTGGGCGCTACAGCGACTGCAAAATAGATGTCAGTGAATACCGTCGCAGACGCGCCCGTACCCTCGAGCTGTTAAACGAAGTGGCGCTCAAGGCCGACGTAGAAGTCGTTTCCTACCACGACTTTCTCTGCGACGGCACAACATGCAAAACCGAGATTGACGGCAAATTCCTTTACCGAAATAGCGGTCACCTTTCCTATGAAGGATCTGAGATCATCGCTCGCCAGACAAATCTTGCTGAGAGGCTGATCAGGGCCGCTCGTTAGAGCGTGTTTGGCCAATGCACTCCTTCCATTTCGAGGGAAGAGGCAGGCGCCCTGGTGCCACCTATGCGTCGTAACAAAAATCGATAGGAGACAATATGCCAGATCAAATCGCAGATAACGTCATCGCCATGATCAAGAAAAACGCTGCTGCGCACGGCACCGACAAAGATCCCTCCTTGAGCGACGACGAAATAACGACTGAGACCGAACTGAGCTCGCTCGATATCGATTCGATAACACTGGCGGATATCCTCTGGGATCTAGAGCAAGCCTATGACATCGGCATCGAGTTTAACACCGCCGAAGCTTGGGCAAATCTTAAAAGTGTTGGCGATCTCATTGAAGCCGTCCGCGCTTTGATAGCAAGGGAGGCTTGAATGGACAGGCGCGTCGTTATCACTGGAATAGGCGGCCTATGCGGGCTCGGAACCAACCACGCCTCCATCTGGGACGCAATGCGCGAAGGGCGTTCAGCTATCGGCCCAATTGCCAATTCAGAACTTCACGAGTTGAAGGGCATGATCGGCGCCGAGATCAAGACGCTACCGGAGCATGGCCTAAATTCGAAGCAATCCAATTCAATGGACCGCTTCAGCTTGCTTGCCGTGATTGCCGCACGCGAAGCCGCAAGACATGCCGAACTCTCCATCGACGAAGGAAATACCTATCGCATCGGTGCGACAGTAGGTGTCGGCGTCTGCGGCTGGGAAGCGATCGAAGCAAACTATCGTGCTCTTCTTTTAGATGGCGCTCGCCGGGCTGCCATCCTTACTGCACCCAAGGTTATGCCGAGTGCTGCCGCCGCTCACGTCAGCATGAGCCTTGGCTTGAGGGGGCCGGTTTTCGGCGTCACGTCAGCCTGTGCCTCGGCCAACCATGCCATCGCCTCGGCGGTGGATCAGATTAGACCTGGCCGCGCCGACGTCATGCTTGCTGGCGGCAGCGATGCCCCGCTTGTGTGGGGCGTGCTGAAGTCTTGGGAAGCACTGCGTATACTTGCACCCGATACCTGCCGCCCCTTCTCGGCCGACAGAAGAGGCGTGGTATTAGGCGAGGGTGCGGCCATGGCGGTATTGGAAAGCTATCAACATGCCGCACGGCGCGGTGCCCCAATTCTTGCTGAAATCGCCGGCGCTGGTCATTCCGCCGATGCGTTCGACATCGTTGCGCCTTCCGTCGAAGGGCCAGTGGCAGCGATGCGAGCCTGCCTTTTAGATGCTGAGCTGAATGCTGAGGACGTGGATTATGTAAATGCGCATGGCACTGGTACCAGAGCCAACGATCAGATCGAAACTGAAGCGATCAAACGTGTCTTCCGGCATCATGCCCACTCAATGTCCGTCTCTTCAACCAAATCCGTGCATGGGCATTGCCTCGGCGCGTCGAGCGCGCTCGAGATGATCGCCTGTGTGATGGCTCTGCGCGAGGGCGTCGTGCCGCCGACCGCCAATCACCGCGAGCCGGATCCCGCTTGCGATCTCGACTTTACTCCCAATGTGCCGCGCGAGCGGAAGGTACACGTAGCGCTGAGCAACGCCTTCGCCATGGGTGGCACGAATGCCGTCGTGGCATTCAAGCGGGTATAGAACCGGGCGTTTTCCTCGCCTTGCCTGTTAATGATTCCGTGCTGAACGTCGGATCTTAGTCGTCTTGGCGCGAGCTGTGCCAGTGGCTCTCTGACTTGGATGATGTTGTCTGCTGGCGCCCGTGAGGTTTGGCCGATCATCGGCGCGTCGATCATGAAGGACGAGAGGTAGTCAATGAATGTAGCACCACGGAACTCCGTAGATTCTCATCGAAAAGAGGATGATCATCTTGCACGTCATCTGTCCAACCGGCACCTCCAGCTTATAGCCATCGGAGGCGCAATTGGAACCGGTCTTTTCATGGGATCAGGAAAGACCATTTCGCTCGCCGGGCCCTCGATTTTGCTCGTCTATGCGATCATCGGCTTCATGCTGTTCTTCGTCATGCGTGCGCTTGGAGAAATCCTGCTATCCAATCCGGACTATCGTTCGTTTGCGGATTTCGCCGGGGATTATCTCGGCCCCTGGGCGCAATTTTTCACCGGCTGGACCTACTGGCTCTCCTGGATTGTGACCGGGGTGGCCGACGTCGTGGCCGTCTCCAGCTACGTGTCATTCTGGATCCCAGATATGGCGCTCTGGATACCGGCGCTTGGTCTTATATTCACGCTTCTCGCCCTCAACCTGCCGACCGTACGCAATTTCGGTGAAATCGAATTCTGGTTTGCGCTCATCAAGATCGTCACCATCGTGTCGCTTATCGTTACCGGTGCTTACATGCTTTCCACAGGCCTCACACTGCCCGATGGAAGCAGGGCATCGGTCTCGCATCTATGGCTGCATGGCGGCTTCTTTCCGAACGGCTTCCACGGCTTCGTTGCCGGTTTCCAAATTGCTGTGTTTGCCTTTGCGGGTATCGAACTCGTTGGAATGACCGCGGCAGAGACCAAAGACTCGACCCGCAACCTGCCGAAGGCAATCAACTCGATTCCGGTCCGTGTGGCACTCTTCTATCTCGGTGCCCTGTTCGTCATCCTCACGGTCATTCCATGGAATCAAGTCGATCCGAATTCGAGCCCGTTTGTCGCTATGTTTTCGCTTGCCGGCCTCGGTATTGCCGCCCATGTGGTGAATTTCGTCGTACTGACCTCGGCGGCATCAAGTGCCAACTCAGGCATATATTCAACATCGCGCATGGTCTACGGACTTGCGACCCTCCGGCTGGCGCCGGGCTTATTCGGCAAGTTGAACCGAAGGAAGGTCCCGGTAAATGCCTTGTTCTTCTCGTGCGTCTTTCTGCTGGCGGGGATCGGCCTGCTTTATTCCGGAGACAATGTCATCGAGGCTTTCACGATCGTCACGACGGTTTCTGCAGTGCTTATCATCTTTATTTGGTCGATCATCCTTGCATCTTACCTGCAATATCGCCGCAAGCGGCCTGACTTACACGAAAAATCGACCTTCAAAATGCCCGGCGGACGTGCCGCTGTCGCGATGGTCTTCGGCTTCTTCACCTTTATCTTGTGGGCTTTGGCGCAGAAGCCGGACACGGCTATCGCCTTGAAGGTTACGCCGCTGTGGTTCGTATTGCTCGCAATCGCCTATGTAGTAGTCAAAAAGGCACGGCGCTCGCGATTGCCCGGCGAGGGCGTAAATGGTCTTGATCAAATATGATGAAGAGTTTCCGCCGGATAAGAAGCTGCGAGACGCCAGTGCGCCATGCTGCCGATGCGTCGTCCCCTGATCGCCTTTTCCGAAGACCTGCTCGTGTAACTCAAGAAAGTGGCAGATGCGCCACCGGGTTCCTGGTTCGTATTGGCGAGTTTGTAGGAAGAACCACGAATTGTCAGAAACACCACACGGCCGGCTGCCAATCAAGCACCGGAGCTGTTCCTTCGCTATCTTGCAAAGGCTCAAAAACGAACCGCGGGCCGGCCTAACAATGCGACGTTCAGCACGCCATTTCGAAGCCAGACACGACGGTCGCTCCTTTTAAGCTGGCCAGCGGACGGACCTCAAAATCTAAGGAGAAACATGCAAGGTTCTCTAAATTATAATTTGCGAGGCGGTTGATCACGGCAGAAGGTCCGGATGGCTGAGAATGTCTTCGCCCATCCGCTGTTCAGCAGTCCCTGCCACTTATCCTGTCGGGTCGGCGGTCTCGGCGGTCAATCGCTTGAAGATTGGCACCAGCCGCGGATGGCGGCCGGCGGGTGGATGCTGAATATCGACCGTGCGACCTAATTTTTTCTGCCGCTTAAGCCAGTCGCGTAAGGTCTCTGCGCAGATATGGTCCACATAGTGCAAATCGCTGCTGGCGATCCGGACTGTGCAACCAGCTGGAAGCGATTCCAAAGTATTAAGGAGCGCGGGAACATCCCTGCAAGTCGCAACGCCACCAAGCGTCAGATGAACCGTCTCAGCATCTTCCATTCGATCGATAGCAAGCTTGCGCCGCAGATAAGGAAGGATCTCGAAAATCGAGAGCGTCAAACCTAGAGCAACACCCACGAGCAGGACTTGCAGTACGACCATCGCAACAGTCGCAATCCAGATGCCCACGGGAAGCCAACCATGATGATCGAAGAGATCGCGCACGTGATGAAGGCTGATCAGCCGCCAACCCGTCACGAGCAGTATTGCGGCCAGGGCCGTCAGCGGCACCATGGAAAGCAATTGCGGCAGCAACACCGTAAGGCCAAGAATCCAGACGCCATGCAGGACAGCCGATGCCCGTGTACGCGCCCCGGCTTGGATATTTGCCGAGGAGCGTACGATAACACCAGTGATCGGCAGACCACCGAGCAGTCCGCAGAGCCCGTTGCCAATACCTTGTGCAAAAAGCTCCTTGTTGAAGCGTGTGCTGGCGCCGTCATGCATCCGGTCGACAGCCGCAGACGACAGCAATGATTCCGCACTGGCGATGACCGCAATCACCAGCGATGTGACGACGATTCCAGGCTGAGCCATATTCGCGAAACTTTCCACTGTCGGCAATGAAATGCTGTTTGCTAGAGATGCAGGAACCTCGACCCTGGCAATCGGTAGCCGCAATACAGCCGTTAATGTAGTTCCGATGGCAACGCCTACCAGCGCACTCGGGACCAGCCTCAGCCGGTTGGGCCTGAATTTTTCCCAGCCGATCATCGCGAGCAAGGAAATCAGCCCTATAAGCAAGTCGACGGATTCGCTCGTCATGCCGCCTCCCCAAAGATGTCCGAATGTTCGTTCCATCGCCACGACGTTTTCAATGCCCCCCGCAGCCGGTTTGGCCCCCATCAAAACGTGTATTTGTCCGAGGATGATCAGAATGCCGATACCGGCGAGCATACCGTGAACGACAGCGGGCGAGATTGCCCGAAACCATGATCCGATCTTCAGGAACGCGGCAAGGATCTGCAAAAGTCCAGCAACGATCAGGACCGGCCCGAGCATGGCCACTCCATATTGTTCGACAAAGCCGAAGACGATGACCGCCAGACCAGCGGCAGGGCCCGATACTTGCAGGGGCGAACCCGCCAGCAAGCCCACGACAATGCCGCCGACGATGCCTGATATCAGGCCCATGGCAACAGGCACGCCAGAGGCAACTGCAATTCCAAGGCAAAGCGGGATAGCAACGAAAAAGACGACAAGCGACGAGGCGAAATCGCGCGAAAAAACGAAGCTGTTATTGGTCATGGCACTACTCCGCTGCAACTGCGGCTAGGACTTGCGGCCGATCGCGACCGGTAACGGCGACCGGTAACGGCCCGTCCTCGCGTATCTTTGTGAAGCGGGCGGCCGACCCGTCGTAAACCTCCACCTCTCCCGTTTCGATATCGAAAAACCACCCGTGCAGCGTCATGTCATTGGTCGCAAGCCTTGCTGCAACGGAAGGATGTGTGCGCAGGTGGTCAAGCTGAACAATGACGTTCTCCATAGCGATAGCGCGGACCTTTTGACGTTCGGAAAGGTCGGCCGGATAGGCTTGGCAAACGATCGAATGCGCAGCGTAACCATGCTTTAGCCAAGCGGCGACGTTGGGCATGGACTTTAGCAATTCGGGACGGCAGAGCCCTTTCATCGCGCCACAATCGGAATGGCCACAAACGATGATGTCTCGAACCGCGAGAGCTACGACGGCATATTCTATTGCTGACGAAACGCCACCGTTTGCGGTTGAAAATGGTGGAACGATATTTCCGGCATTGCGGCATACGAACAGCTCACCTGGTCCTGACTGGGTAATGGTTTCGGGCAAGACTCGACTGTCGGCGCACGAAATCATCAAGGCGTGCGGCTGCTGTCCCTCTTGCGCAAGCTTGCGGTAAAGTGCCTGGTAGTTCGGGAACACGGCACCGCGGAAGTTCGAGATTCCTTTTAGTAGATCACCCATAGCAAGTCCTCATTGTCGGGGTGGATGGAAGCAGGGCGCGCGCGATCGTCGGAATCCGCAATCATTTCGCAACTGCGAGATGGAAGTGTGATACGCAAAGAGGATGCCAAGACGTCGATCGCCTCGTTTGTTTCGCACTAATACGAGCATGCTCAGTCATTGACGACAGCTTGTCGCTGTAGTCATTCCAGACATCCAGTGAGCGCGAGCGCTTGATCGTAGGTCCCCAGATCAATGTGATGCTGCAATGCAAAATTTTAGAACTTCATAGTTCCTTGCTTGCTCGGATTGAGGCGCAATGCCGAGTCTGGGAGCCATGGTTCTACGCCCGCTCGTAAGAATAACGACGAGTAGGGGCGCGCGACTACGGACCAGCACCGCAGTATCAATGCGAGGTTCTGACCGACAAGATCGCCGCGGCCAAAGCCATCGCAGCTAGGCCTGCCGCCCCGATCGGCAGCACCGACAAGTCATAATTTGCAATAAGCCTGCCGCCGACTACGGTACCGCCGGCAACGCCCACGTGCATTGCGGTGACATTCGCACCGATTATAATGTCGCTCGGGCTTCGGCCGAGATCCGCAATATCGCTCTGGACGATCGGCGAAATCGACCAGCTCGCGCATCCCCAAATTGAAAGGCTGGCGAAAAAAAGATGCTGCTTTCTGACACGCATAGCAGCAACGTTGTGACGAGATAGATTGCAGGGCTCGCGACCAGCGCGAGCCGACGACCTGCGAGGTCAGAAAGAATACCGGCCAGCACGCCCCCCGCCATGCCCGACGACCCGAAAACGGCGTAAAGAAAGGCCTCCCAGTGTGGCCCGAAGAACCCCTTGCTCGCGGCGTAAGAGGTCAAATAACTGAAGAGGGTGAAATGACCTGCAATGAACAAAATAGAAACACACTGCGCCATCATCTGATTGCGATCCCGGAAATGAGCTAGGGTCCGGACCCATAATTGGCTTTCCTTGAGCGCTGAGACATGATTCATTGCCGCGACGAAAGGGCGGTGAGATGTCTGATTTCTTTTGGTTTTCCGATGCGCAGTGGGAACGGATCGAACCGCTGCTGCCAACGGATGTGCGGGGCAAGCCGCGCGTGGACGATCGTCGCGTGTTGAGCGGAATCGTCCATGCCCTGCGATGTGGTGGCCGCTGGGCGGACTG
>NZ_JARWGH010000063.1:0-11001 GCF_036528765.1 Rhizobium sp. BR 362
CGCTCCCGCCGAAATCGCCAGAGTTGAACCCGGTCGAAAACCTCTGGCTCTTCATGCGCGAGAATTGGCTCTCGAACCGAGTCTTCAAATCCTACGACGATATCGTCAATCACTGTTGCGACGCATGGCGAAAACTCGAAAGTCAGCCCTGGCGCATCATGTCCATCGGACGCAGAGAATGGGCCAATGCGTTCTGATCAATGAGAAGCCGTATGAGTCACAAAAAACGGGAGATTCGCGGTTTGCGATGATGTGCTAGCGTGGCGATTCGTGGTCAGCAGGAGCAAGCTGAGATGAATGGCCTGAGCGGAAGAAGTGAATCAGACTTTGCGGATTATGTCGAGAGGCTTGTCGATGTGATCGGCCATGCCGATCGGGCAGAGCCGCTGAAGGATTACTGCCTTGGCCTCATGCTGCCGGTGGAGCGCAAGAGTGTCGAGCCTCTGGCAGCGGTAACGGCACCGGCGAGGGTTTCGTCCAAGCATCAGTCGTTACTGCATTTCGTCGGTCAGGCGCCGTGGTCGGACGAGGCGCTTCTGCGGCGGATTGGCGATTTGGTGCTGCCGCTGATCGAGCGACATGGGCCGATCGAGGCGTGGATTGTAGATGACACCGGCTTTCCCAAGAAGGGCAGGCATTCGGTCGGGGTGGCGCGGTATTGTGGCCAACTCGGCAAGCAGGACAACTGCCAAGTCGCGGTCAGCTTGTCGATCGCCAACGTCGCAGCGAGCTTGCCGATTGCCTACCGGCTGTATCTACCCGAGATCTGGGCCGACGATGCCGAGCGGCGGCGCAAGGCGAAGATCCCTGACAGCGTCGCATTCCAGACCAAACCGGCCATCGCGCTGGAGCAGATCCGAGCCGCCCAGGCAGCCGGAGTGGCGCCCGGTGTGGTGTTGGCCGATGCCGGCTATGGCGTGGACGGCGCATTCCGCGCCGGCCTGTCGGCACTCGGCCTCGACTATGTCGTGGGCGTGCAGCCGACACTCAGCGTCTGGCGACCCGGCGAGGGACCATTGCCACCCGAGCCCTGGCGCGGAAAGGGGCGGCCAACCTCGCTGATGCGCCGCAGCCCCGAGCACAGCCCGATATCGGCCAAGGCGTTGGCGCAGGAACTGCCGCAAGATGCCTGGCAGATCATCGGCTGGCGGGAAGGAACCAACACTGACCTCAACTCTCGCTTCGCCGCCGTGCGCGTCAGGCCCGCGTCCAGGGATTACAAATTGACCGAGCCCCGCGCCGAGGAATGGCTGCTGATCGAATGGCCCGAGGGTGATGCCGAACCACTCAAATACTGGCTCTCCACTCTCCCGGCCGCCGCTTCGCTCGCAAAGCTCGTCAGCACCGCCAAGCTGCGCTGGCGCATCGAGCGCGACTATCAGGAACTCAAACAGGAACTCGGGCTCGGCCACTATGAGGGACGCGGTTGGCGCGGCTTCCATCATCATGCAAGCCTCTGCATTGCMGCTTACGGATTCCTCATCTCCCAAAGGGAGACGATTCCCCCCTCAGCGCCGCCCGAAACCAAAAACCGCCCGCAATCTGGCCTTCCCCAGGGTTATCGACCCCGCGGAGCCCCCGATCCGACCCGAGCGACACGTGTCGAATTCGATCGCCACAATCCGAAGGCACTTGACCGTCGCACTCAGTCGCAACCTCCAGCGATGTCCATGCTGCTCCCGGATGAAGGATCGATAAAATCCACAAATTTGTGACGCAGTAAGACTATTATCTCGTCCGAAAAGGTTCCAGACACGGCACTTTTAATCGCACGTGACATTGTCCTATACATGTTGTCAGAACGTCGTGATGTTCGCGATGCCTTAATCCGGGCCGGGGCGCGGGTGGGCATCATGGCGATCGACGAGACGACGACTGACATTCCGGAGCAGCGGGATTGGAAGAAGCCGGCGCCCGATGATCCCCGCCTCACCCCCGACGAACGGCGGAATTACGCCAACACGATCGACAAGATGACTGCCCGGGAATACTGGGCCCAACGGGCACGCGGCATGGGCGGGCTCTACACGACGGGGGCCGTGGAAAATTTGATGGGCGTGCCTGGCACTCGCTATTACGGAGGAAACATTCTTGTTCACGAATTCTCACATAATATCTTCAACGCGCTTCGCACGGTGGATCCTGATCTCGTCGCGCGAGTTGAAAAAGCCTATTTCCACGCCCGCGAGAAAGGACTCTGGGCGCGTTCGTATATGGAGAACACCGTCGATGAGTATTGGGCCGAAGGCACGCGGTTTTGGTTCAATACGAATACAGCTTACAGCCATGGTGCACTCACCGTCGCCACATCAGACGAGTTCGAGGCTCACGATCCAGAGCTCTACAATATCATGGCTGAAGTCTACCGCCATGATCACCACATTCTGGCGGATGTCTTTTACCGGCACTCTGCAAAGTAACGGCTAACGTCGATCGCCTCGGTAACGGGTGCTGAGCCTTATGCCTGCAGTCCGCAAAGGCGACCCGAGTTATGGCAGCTCGTCCTTCCTGTCGATCGGACCGCTGCAATTATTCGAGTTTTCGTTCAACTGGAGCATCCATGCTGTTCCGCTGCGCCCGGACGCAAAATAACGTTGCGACCGGTTATCGCCGTGCGGTCGAACCCAATTGGCTTGTGTAAATCTTAAAGTGAAGGGCAAAGCACGTGACTTCTCCGCCCGTTATCAAGTTCGCCGATCGCAGGTGAGCCGGTCAGGGCCGGTGCTAATCCGGTGCATATGAGGTTCGGCCGCGCCCGGCGGCGAAATCATGTGGGACGCCTCCTTGAATAAGAGTTCGCGTATCCAGAGGCTTGCCGGATCACTATTGTGCAGAGCGGGCCATTGTACGGCTTCGGTGAACGGAAGGAGTAGTGGTAGCGGAAGCTCAACGATTTGCAGGGGTATGGTTTTTGCGAAATGCTGCGCCAGCCGTAAGGGCATGGTTCCTATGCGTTCGTTGCCCGAAACCATCGGCGGGATCATGCTGAAGCCATGCACGACGACGTCGATGCGTCTCTTGTGACCATATTCGAGCAAATACCATTCCTCGATGCCAGGCCTACGGACATTCCCAAACTTGACCACAACGTGTCCCATCGACATGTATCTCTCGAACGTAAACGGCTCTTCCAGTTGCTTGTTCGAGGTGCAGCCTACGCACACGTGGACATCATCGAACAGCCCTGCTCGGGGATGGGTGTTCGACGCGAACACTTCCGGCAAAATGAGAAGATCGACGTCGCCGCGCCGGAGTAAATCATCAGTGTCATCGCCCGGGGGCCGAAATTCGAAGCTGACAGCAGGAGCTTCCCGCGCCGCGCGCTCAATGTAGATTCCGATGATTTACCGGACGGCGTTCCAATCAAAAACCGGACACGATTCCGAGAATTAGCCGGACGCGATTCCGATTTGATACCGGACAGTTTTTCAACGTAAGCAGTGCCCCTGGGTCAGCAACCTTGGCATGCATTTCCTTTTGAACTTGAGGAGATGGCATGTCGAAGAGACGAAGGCTGACCATGAGACAACTACGACATTTGCTTCGACTGCGATCAGACGGCGTGAGCGTTCGCGATATTGCCGATCTGCTCGGGATTGCCCGCAGCACGGTGCAGGACGGGATCGGGCGGGCTGCGACGGCAGGGCTGTCATGGCCTTTGCCTGCCGATCTGACTGACGACGTCCTGGAAGGCAAACTTTTCGCCCGGCGAGGCACCAAACAAGGGGTGCGGCGACTACCAGAGCCGGATTGGAGCGTCATTGCGGTCGAGCTGAAGAAGCCCGGCGTGACGCTGACGATCCTGTGGGAGGAATACCGGGCGATTCATCCGGATGGCTACGGGTTCAGCCGGTTCTGCGACCTGTTCCGCGGCTTTGAGCGACGTCTGACGCCAACGATGCGGCAGATCCATATCGCCGGCGACAAGGTGTTCGTCGACTATTCCGGCAAGAAGCTGCCGATCGTCGATCGCAAGACCGGCGAGATCCGCGAGGCGGAGATCTTTGTCGGCGTGCTTGGCGCATCGAGTTATGCGTTTGCAGAAGCAACCTGGACCCAGACCCTACCGGATTGGATTGGCTCGCACGTGCGCATGTTCGCCTTCTTCAGCGGCGTGCCGCGCCTTATCGTTCCGGATAATTTGAAGTCCGGCGTCAACAAGGCGAGCTTCTACGATCCAGAGATCAATCGCAGTTATGGCACCATGGCCGCCTATTACGGCGTCGGTGTCCTCCCCGCACGACCGAGGCGCCCGAAAGACAAGCCAAAGGTCGAGGCCGGCGTTCGTTTTGCCCAAAGCTGCATCCTCGGCCGGCTGCGTAATCAGACCTTCTTCTCACTGGAGGAAGCCAATGCCGCGATCCGCGGAGCCGTCGAGCGGATCAACACGCACGTAATGAAGCGGCTTGGCAAAACCCGCCAGGAGATGTTCGAGACCATGGAACGCCCGGCACTGGCGGCTCTTCCGGCGGAGGCTTACGAATACGCCGAATGGAAGCTGGCGCGGGTGTCGACTGACTATCACGTCGAGTTCGAGCACTATTTCTATTCCGTGCCCCATGCGCTCATCCGCCAGCAGGTGGATATCCGGGCCACGAGCCGCACAATCGAGGTCTTCTTCAAAGGCAAGAGGGTTGCGGCCCACCAACGCCGTTACGGCGGTTCCCGCCACGGAACCGACCCCGACCATATGCCCAGTTCGCACCGCCGTTACGCAGAATGGTCTCCCGAACGCTTCCAGCGCTGGGGTGCATCCATCGGACCTCACACAGAGGGGCTGATCATCGCCATCCTGGCCAACCGTCCTCATCCAGAACAAGGCTTTCGAACTTGCCTCGGCGTGCTGAAGCTCTATCGGGCAATTCCCACGATGCAGGCCGAAGCGGTGTCCGCCCGTGCCGTCGAGATCGGTGGACTGACCTGCAAAAGCATCAGCGCCCTCATCAGCACCTACAAGGCACCAAGACATTCCGCCGAAACCGCCGCCGTCGGTGAGCATGCCAATCTTCGCGGCAAAGCCTACTTTCATTAGGAGACAATCAAAAATGCTGACCAATCCCACCGTCGATACTCTGTACCAACTCGGCCTTTCCGGCATGGCCACCGCTTTCCAGGACCTGGAGAAGCAACCGGAAGCGAGAAGCCTTCAGCATGGCGAATGGCTCGCGATCTTGCTCGAACGCGAGCAGACCACGCGCCGCCAGAAACGCTTCGAGGCACGAGCCCGCGCGGCCAGGCTCCGTCATGACGCCCAGGTCGAGAATGTCGATTTCCGTGCAGCACGCGGTCTCGACCGTAATCTCTTCCTCAAGCTTTCGACCTGCGACTGGATCAGACAGCGGCACTCCTTGCTATTGATCGGACCAGCCGGCGTCGGCAAAAGCTGGCTGGCCTGCGCCCTCGGCCACAAGGCGTGCCGTGAGGATCTTTCCGTCGCCTATCACCGCGTGCCCCGGCTCTTTGCCGCGCTTGCCTTGGGACGAGGCGACGGTCGCTACGCAAAGGTGCTCAAGAGCTTGGCCAAAACCGATCTCCTGATCCTGGATGATTGGGGCCCCGAGAAGCTCAGCGACGAGCAACGCCGCGATCTCCTGGAGATTGTTGAGGATCGCTACGAGAAGCGCTCGACCATCGTTACCAGCCAAATCCCGGTGGACCACTGGTACGATATGATCGGAAATCCCACGATCGCCGACGCCGTGCTGGATCGCCTCGTCCACAACGCCTACCGCATCGAACTTTCCGGTGAGAGCCTGCGCAAACATCGAAACCTGTCAGCCGAGGATGCAACTCAGGCTTGACCAGCCTGATATTCGCCGACAATGATCAACTCAGGCCCAGAGACGCTCTACACCGTCCGGCTTCGCCTCGGAATCGCGTCCGGTAAAACGCTGGAATAAGCGTCCGGTCAATGATCGGAAACCCCGTCCGGTTTCATTGGAATACACACTCAACGACTTTTTCGAAAAATACGAGCGCGACGTAATCGGAAAGGATAACTTTGAAGCGACGATCCGATTGGGCGGGGTCAAACGGCTCTCTGGAAATAATGGAGAGCTGAACATGGAGCAGAGCATCTCGCAAGGCGGGTGCCAGGCTTTCTGCCCTAGGTGTGGGGATAAATTCGCGCCCAGCGATCGTAAACAGCTCATCTTGGAAGAAGGTGCGCAGCCGTGCGACCGCCGCGCTCATGGCTGGCTGGCTCAGGTTAATGCTGCGCGCCGCCGCCGTCAGATTACGTTCGCTCATCAGGGCGTCGAGCGCAACCAGAAGATTGAGATCAAGGCCATTGAACCGCATATTTCTTCATCCGATGGCGGCCGATATGATCCTGCCGATGACCGGACCGGATTGCGCTTGGGACAGTGAGCTCCACGAGGAGCCTGAGCACTTCCGCTAGCAGTCGAGGTAGCTCATAACTCCGGTCCGTTCCGGTCGATCATCGTACCGGCTGGCCAGGCGGAGATGGGCTGTCCAATCGGCATAATGATGACAAGCGGATCCTCGACACGGGTGGGCGGCAAGTCGATGCGTGCGTGTGGCAGCGTAGATCGTACGCTCACCTGCGACACAACAGTCAGTGGACTGTGTCGGCCGAATCTTTCAATGTGTTTCCGCAGCTCGGGTCGAACCGTACCGAAGGCGAATGGAACTTGAAACTTCTGCAATGTGGGAAGCATAACCTGAATCGAATGGGCGATGCCGAGCCCCTCGAGATCCGGACGCACTCCATATAAACCTAGCTCAGCCACCAAAAGGTCTACCCCGTCAACTTTGATGAAGCGGCGCAGCAAGCCCAGATGGGCCGCAACACCGATCGAGTCGTACGCGATCGCACGAAGCTCCGGTCTTGCTCCGGCCCAGCTTTGACTGCCTTGGAACGGCTTTGCATTAAACGCGCCAGTCGGCCCGTATGTCTTCCGAAAGAACTCGGCGAGTTCGACATGATCGGAGAGTTGCAACTCATTTTCCCAGCACAATTTCCACTGCACGTCTGCGCGCATTCAAAGACCTCTTCTTTTGACGCTGGCCGGACGATTTACGGCCTAAGGGTTGTTATTATATCGCTACGACAAGCAATGGTAGTATATCGGCACAAGTGCTGGCCGATGGCTTTCCTGCAAGGCTGATGCTCTTCGTCCTATGGACGCGGGCGAGGCGATATCCTTGACCCCAGCGGCCAATATCATGAGGCGAACCAAAACTGAAATGGCATTCCTTCATGGATCCATGAGCAGCGCTCATAATGGTGAGCAGAGAGTGTTTGCAGGTGAAGCCAAAAAGTGCTCGCGTTCGAACCGCTCACAGAGGACTCCTGAAGGAGCATCAGCCGCAATATCGATCGGACGTATTTTCGGCCGTTGGGCTAGGTCTGAATGGACCCAAGTTTTTTCCAATACTGGCCGCGGTCCGATTTTCCTCTCGGGAAAGAAGGTCGATGCGCCCTAAAGACGAGATTGGAACCGGCTTAGGTGACAATGAAACGGCGGAAATGGAATCACGTGACATGTAGCCCCATACTGGCTCGGGGGCGGGGCGGTTCGCCGCCAAGGAAATGTGAAGTCCGTCGAAATCCCGGTCAGGGGCGCGGTTGGAAGTGGCGAGCTGCATCAGCTCTACTTCGCCCTGCAAGAGTAGCGCCATTGCGCTTCAGCGAGTTGCTTGTTGGTCGAAACGCGAGAACTTCAGTGAGTTGCAGAAGGCCCGCCGCAACAGCACCGAGCATCGGTGCAATTATATAGAGCCAGAGCTGTGAGCGCGCCGTCTCCCCTGCAAAGAGCGCCGGGCCGAGCGACCGTGCAGGGTTTACAGAAGCACCCGAAACCGAAATGCCGGCCAGATGGATTGCGACTAAGGTAAGACCAATTGCAAAACCTGCGACAGTGCCCGCCCCTTCCTCGGTGGTGCTTTTGAGAAATACCGTTACAAACAGGAACGTGGAGATGAACTCAAACAGGAACACAGATCTGACCCCATAAGCTCCCCAGCCGTTTTGGGCGAAACCTTCTACGGCAATGTCGTAGCCACCGACTTTGTCCATGGCTATCACATAGAGAGCGCCTGCGGCCGCTATAGCCCCCGCACTTTGAGCCAAGACATACGCGAGGAAGTCCCACAGTCCAAACCGTCGCGAAACAAGAAAACCGAGGCTGACCGCGGGATTGAGATGAGCGCCTGATACTGGGCCAATCGCGTAGGCCATCGCCACCACTGTCATCCCGAAGGCAAGAGCGACACCGAGGGGGCCCACCTCGGAACGCATAAAGACGAGTGTGCCGCAGCCGAAGAAAATGAGCGCAAACGTTCCTAGTAATTCGCAAAAATATCTATTCATCCTTAACTCCGTTGATTGCATCTCTGCGGATATTTGTCGTCAACCTCGACATTCTCGCTGCCGACTGGGTTTTTGGCAGGTTATCGATGCAGTGTTCGCCAGAACCCTTTGACGCCCACAGGATCAATCGTCCGGTCCGTTCTGTGCCCTATGTCGTTGACTTCAATTTTGTGACGACCAGCCGAGATCAGGACCGGTGCCCTTGCTGCGGCTTGCTCCCGGCGGTCTGCGATAAACACACAAGTTTCGTGCCAAACAAAAGTGGGTCTACGGCAGAGCGATCACTCCGAGGGTCGATCTATCTGGCGTTCAAAAAAGTCTTGAGTCCGACAATAAGCGACATAGCAGACGCGTTGCAGTCTGAAGATTTGCGCGCAAGCGGCAGAACAATACTCGGAAACACCTTTTTGAAAGCGTATGCCTAGTTGGCATCGAGTTTGCACGTACTCGTCGTTAGGCGGCAAGAAGCAGCCAAGTATATGGCCGCCTTCCTAAACCAGGCGGTAACGGAGCCAATTCGGATCTCTCGGATCCGTTTCTGAAGAACGGCCGTCAAACTGAGTTCCGCATTTGTCCATGTCCAAACTGCCAGGTGATACTCTCAGGATCAAATTTTTCAACAATATCGCCGTGCCTAGCGACATTAACAAACAACGTGAGAAGGAATAGCACTATGACCACCAAGGTTTCAGAAAGGTCCTTTGAAACAATCGAAAATTCAGCATCATCGCCTCTGAAGGTGGCCGATCAAATCGGGGCATCCGTAGAAAAGGGGAACAAACAGTTGACCGAAGCTTTCTTTAAATTCGCGTCGAGCGCTGAAGAGGCGCAAAAAATACTCACTCCGATCTTCGAAACCGCAACGCTGGCCGGCTACGAATTGTCGCTTAAGTCCGTCGCTGCGTTGCAGGCGAATGCGGTGGCCGGTTTCTCGCATTTGCAAGCGTTGTTCGGCGCGAACTCGCCGTCACAAGTCTTCGAACTCCAATCGGCGTTCCTGCACAAGCGCGTAGACACCAGCATCGAGAATGCCAAGGAATTCCGGGCACTGGCGAGCAAGGCAGTGGCTGAGATCGCCAAGCCGATCAACAATGCATTTGACAAATTTTTGGCGGACCTCAAGGCAGTATAAATTGGCTGGCCAGTGCAACAACGTCCTATGGGACTGTTGTACCCTCCGTCTTAATTAGGAGGAAGACGAGCGCTACCCTACGATCTGTTGTGTTCGCAATTTCAATCGACGGATCATGATCCTAGTTTCGTTTAGAGAATCCAAGGCCACTAAAGAATTGTTTGACAGAAGGAGCCGTGGGATGTGATAGCGCTTAATTGCCGAAGCAAGGAAACTGACGCGGTCGCAGCCTCGGCAATAACCGCTTTTTTGAAGTGGTCGTCGGGAGGCGCGCGGCTAGCAAGGGCTTAGTTGCTCGATACCTTGCGCCATCCTGATCATCGCAGCTAACGACGACTCTCCCGTTCTACGATCGTCAGTCGGTGCGATCTTCGCAAGGGAGCGGCTTGGTTGGCCGCACCACGCACGATCAGAGAAAAGGCTTTGCGATTATTGCCGTAGGCGGTGGCAAGTTTCACGATATCGCGTCGCATCGTAACAGGCGACGTTTGCCACCCGCTCTGCCTTGAGGGTCGCCCCCTGCTGGCTCGATCAAGGCGACTTCGCGTCGTTCCGACTCTTGAACGCGCGAAAGTTATTCCAATATTTGCCGGATGGTCACAGGTGACATTGGAAAGGAAAATAGGATGCCGATAACCGATGTCTCCTGGACTCGTCTGGTCACTATCCGACTGCAGTGTGGTCTTGAGCGGACGTTTGCGGGCGTTTACGATGCTTTGGATTTTCTCGAAAACGAATGGCCATTGCGTTATGGCGAGCGCCATCAGCGTGCCATCAGGACCTGTCGCGGTGCCCTCAATGGCGGCGTAGCCGCCGTCGTTGCACGAGAGGCATTCATGGCCGCTTGCCTCGAAGCCGGCATGGTGGCCCCTTTGAAAGCCAAGCCGAACGCCCACCCGGGACGAATCGCTCGGCGGGCTCTCGTCCAATGATTTGGATGGTCCCGCTTTGCTCAAGGCTGGACTTGCGCTTTCAAGTCCAATCCAGATCGCCCCCGTCGACCGTCTGATGAAGGCTAGTTCCTTGGCGGTGTGGTCGACCTTGGCGACAACGGCCGGTTGATCATGCACCGAAACGAGCAAGGTGTGAATGAGTGCGCTTGCCGAGCAGCTTCGCGTAGCGCAGACGTATCTCCTTCTTGTCGATCTCACATTCGATACATTATTCAACGAGCACGGCAAATTCGCAGTCGTCTATCGGAGTTGCACGAGCGCGCGCGTGCAATCGACGTTCTGCAATCTAGCGATCGCCGGCACTGCATGTTGTCGTTCCCCCGATCGAACTAATACGGCTTCTCATTGATCAGAACGCATTGGCCCATTCTCTGCGTCCGATGGACATGATGCGCCAGGGCTGACTTTCGAGTTTTCGCCATGCGTCGCAACAGTGATTGACGATATCGTCGTAGGATTTGAAGACTCGGTTCGAGAGCCAATTCTCGCGCATGAAGAGCCAGAGGTTTTCGACCGGGTTCAACTCTGGCGATTTCGGCGGGAGCGGCAGGATCGTTATGTTTTCGGGCACGACGAGATTG